>JANXAS010000037.1 GCA_025062195.1 Armatimonadota bacterium | reverse complement strand
AAGATTTGCAGCCACACTTGCGATCACACTGAACAAAGTCGGCTGCAATGTGAATTTGATCACCGGCGCATGGACAGCACAGTTGAGGGGCAAAAGAAACGACGATGCGATTATGCTCCTTGAGCTGTTGGCAAGGTTGAAATATTCTGAAGCCTCAATGCCGATAGACCCAGCTTGCTACTTAAATCATTCAGCTGGCTTCATTGCTTCGCTCATTACATGCAGTGCAGTTTCTGAAGCGCTAAATGCGCTCGCATCAGCGCGCAATGCTCGTTTGAGCGCACACGGATGTATTGTTGTGCACTTTTGCGCTTGCGGCGCAAATGGATGTTCACCCATACGCACCGAAATTCACGGCATAAGATATCTTCCCGTGCGCAGCTCAAAGGAACTTCTGCACGCATTGGAAGCGAGTGTTAACTCAATGCTGTTGGCTCACGGAGTGCATAACCATGCCTGATGCGGCGAAGGTGAAGGTAAAATCACTTATACAGACCTTGAGTATCACTGAGCGCCTCGCCCTTTACATAATAATGTTCTTTACCTTCGCGATATCTGCGTTCACCGCCTTGTGGCATGGTTTTCTTTCCGAGGGCGTTGTATTGCGCTCACTCACATTGGCTGTCCTCGGGATCGGTGTAAGCTTTTACCTCACACACATAAATGTCCTTCCAAGGAGGCTGCTAAGTGGTGTCATCTTGTTCTACGCAGTTGTCATTTTGCTCTTTGACATGAAGAGGGAATTGGGTTTCACAGCATTGCATTTTTTCGCCCGTCCACACAGCTTAATTTCCACATCGGCTCAAGAAGCAATGTCGTTCCTGATGGCGTTTATACTTACGCTCGCTGCATTAAAACACATGCAGCTGCTTGATCCAATTGACTTTTCGCTTGTGCTCCTGCTTGAACTGTGCATCTACACGCTTATGCTGCCTATTTACCGCTCCCTTTCGTTCGTGCTCTTCTTCATCCCTTATGGTATTTTGGCTGTTGGGGCGCTCTTGCTCCTTCAGACTGCTCACCTGCGCTTTGTTGCACCAGTAGTTGAGTTAACGGGTTGGGAGAAAGCATTTCATAGGTCGCTACTTCGCACCGTGCTTTCATTGAGTGGTTGGGTGATAGTGCTTTCTGTCATTCTCTCATATGCCCTTACTTCGTTTGTGCGACCACTTGAGTTGTTGTCTCAGCTTTCAAAATTTGAGCTTTCCATATCAGAGCGTCTGTCAAAATACCTCATTAAAGCCCACAGCATTCTCTCGTTTTATGGGTTTTCAATCTCGCTTCGCCACCCGATGAGCGAACTTTCCGACACGATTGTTATGAGGGTTAAGTGCGATATGCCGGGCTATTGGAGACTCTGCGCCTATGAGTATTACAAGGACGGTTCATGGCGAAGAAAGGCAAGGTGGCACATGAGGCGGTTGGAGAAAGGAGAAGAGTTGATCTTGGATTTGACGGATGACCGCTGGGACGACTCTGTGCAAGCTGAGGAGGTAAAGCAGACGATCTATATTGAGCGGTGCACGCTAACATATCTTCCGGCATTGTTTGAGCCGGTGCGAGTTGATGCTGCCCTTGAGTGGATTGGGTTTGACCCATCCGGGACTATACGCTCAAGGAGACTTGTCACGCAGGGCTTCTCATATGATGTGTGGTCAAAGGTAAAGCCCTTTAGCGCACACAAAATCTCCTGGAGGACTCACACGAAGGAGGAGATCAAAAGGCTCTCGCAATACTTGCAGGTGCCGGAGAAGATAAAGCCGCAGCTGAGGCGAATAGCCGAACGAGTGATAGCTGGCGCTGCAACTCCTTGGGATAAAGCGCAAGCCATAAGAAGGTATCTTAAGCGAACCTTCACATACGACGATAAAGCGCCTTTGGCACCATACGAGTATGACCCGGTGATTTATTTCCTCACCATCTCAAGGAGGGGAATATGCACTCACTTTGCATCAGCTATGGTCTTACTCTGCAGGGTTGTTGGAATACCGGCGCGCTTTGTCACCGGGTTCGCTATAGGCGAATGGGATGATTCAAAGCGCTCGTTCACTGTCAGGGAAAGGGATGCACATGCATGGGCTGAAGTTTATATCCCGCCAGTTGGTTGGGTGGCTATAGAAGCTACGCCGGGATACTCAATACCGCCACCAAGGAGATTAAGTTCGTTGGTTGAGCAAGAGGAAAGGGATTGGTTTGAGAGCTTCAAAGAAAATTTCATGCTCATTTGGGAGCAATATGATGTGCCCATTTCAATCGCTCTAATAGCGCTGTCACTTTTAGCGTTTTCCGTCTTTGTCCTAATGCATACTCCGGTCAAAATTAGACCGCTGACAGGCAGGCGAAGGCTAATTCGCGGTGAGGCTGTAAAACTGTTTGAGAAGGCATTGAGGATTGTCGCAAAACATCACCGCCGTAGAAGGATGTGTGAGACAGCAATTGAATATGCGATGAGCACTAATGGGATACTGCCGGATGAAGCTCAAAAAGCATTGATGCGTTTGGCGGAGCTTTTTACGGAAGCTATTTATAGCAATGGGAGGCAACACAATACCTCATTAATGCAATTGTTCCTGAACGAGCTTAAAGAGGCAATGCGCCGTAACAGGTAGTGGTTATGCGACCTTTGCAGATAGCAGTTAAAAGTTAAGGGTGAACAACGGTCAATTTGGCGAACCGTCAAATAATTTGGCTCGCTAAGTTTTGCGATTAGCCTTCCCTTGCTCACGACACTGGATTGAGTCAATGGGTGAGTGACTGTTGAGTTAAAAAGTTAGAATGAATGGGAAGGTGGCTCTCTAAAGTCACCGAAATTCGGCTTGTGAATTATAATCTACTAAACTCGCTTTTGAGCACGCTGAAAGCAATGCTGTCGGTTGCGGTCTAAAACCCGAGGGCTGAAAATGTGGCAGGGGCGTCTGGAAGGCATGGTTCATAATCCGCCGCGAAGAGTAGGTGAGTGATATCTTTAATTCCTTTGCGGCACCCTACTTCGTTATGAGCCTTGCCACAAACACCTTTGAGCCATGCCCATGAAAACTTTTGTCAAAGTGCTTTCACCCGCCCTTAATATCATGGGGGATTAAACCAGATGTGAAGTTTGAAAATAGTATTGGTTCGCTTCCATTCAGGGGCGTAAAGGCGCAGATATTTTCAATCTGAAATTGGCGTTCGTGTGTGAAGGGGTGATATAGGTGAGCGCTCCAAAAGTTAAACCGAGGCTCGGTGAGCTGCTTGTTGATGGGAGGGTCATAACGCCTGAGCAGCTTGAGATAGCTCTTGAGGAGCAAAGGATTTCAAACCGTCCGCTTGGGACAGTCCTTTACGAGCTTGGGTTTATTAAGGATGAGGAGGTCATCCTTGATATCTTGAGCCGCTACTACGGCGTGCGCAAGGTTGACCTTGCGAAGTTTCCAATTGATGTTGAAGCTGTAAAGTTGCTCACACCTGAGATAGCAAGGAAGCATCTCGTCATGCCGATAAGCAGGCGCGGCAATAAGCTCGTTTTGGCGATGGCAGACCCAGGGAACATCGTCGCCATAGATGATGTGCGCTCAGCTACAGGGATGGATGTTGAACCTGTTGTGGTTTCATATGCTGTTCTATCTCAGCTCATCTCACGCTACTATCCATTGAGCAGCGAGATAGCAACAGCAGTGACAGAGGATCTTGAAACACTCGCTGAAGTTCCGGTTGTGGATGTTACGAAGGAAGCAAGGGAAGCCCCTACAGTCAGACTTCTTAATAACTTGCTCTTGAGAGCAGTTGAGAGACATGCGAGTGATATTCACATTGAGCCTCAGAGGGATAAAGTGCTCGTCAGGATGCGCATTGATGGTGTGTTGCATACAGTGGCAGAGCTACCTAAAGGCGTGGAGGCATCGCTAATCGGGCGGATAAAAGTCCTTTCACAAATGAATGTTGCCGAGAGGCGCCTGCCGCAGGATGGGCATTTTAGGTTCAGGGTGAAAGAGAGGCAGCATCATGTGCGTGTGGCGACATCGCCGACAGTGCATGGTGAGAAGGCTGTCTTGCGTTTCCTTCGCCCAGAAGAGGAGCTGTTTTCTCTTGAGTTGCTGGGCATGACACAGCAGCAGCTTAATGTTTACTTGAATCTCCTTCGTCACCCTCATGGCATCATCCTTGTCGTCGGACCGACAGGCAGCGGGAAGACAACAACGCTGTATGCGAGCGTCATTTGGTTGAACGATGGCAGAAAAAACATCGTCACCCTTGAGGAGCCAGTTGAGCAGGAGATACCCGGCATATCTCAAATCCAAATGCACCCAGAAATAGGCTTGACATTTGCATCGGCATTGAGGAATGTGCTTAGGCAGGATCCGGATATAATCCTTGTTGGCGAAATAAGGGATACCGAGACAGCCGAACTCGCTATTAGGGCTGCCATGACTGGTCATTTAGTTCTCTCAACACTTCACGCAAACACCGCTGCAGCAGCCATCCCGAGGATGAGGGATTTGGGTGTTCAGGCATTCTTGCTTGCCTCTTCGCTCCTCGGTGTTGTTTCACAGCGCCTTGTCAGGTTGAACTGCCCGCGCTGTTCACAGCCGTATACTCCACACGATGCGGAACTGAAAGCGCTTGGATTGACGCTTGCCGAAGCGAGCAAGTTCAATTTCATGCGCGGGCAGGGGTGCGCGTATTGTGACATGACCGGATACTATGGAAGGACTGCCCTGTTTGAGATACTGCCTGTTACTTCAACCATACGAACGCTAATAATGCGTGATGCACCGGAGGGGGAAATTGAATCTGCCGCAGTGAGTGAGGGCATGATGACTCTGCGTGAAAGCTGTTTCAGGTTGCTCGCTGAAGGTAGGACGACGGTTGAAGAGGTATTTGCCGTATTGGCAGTCCCGGAGGAGGAGAAGAGAAGGTGCAAGCGTTGTGGCTATCCGATTCTTGAGAGGGATTTCATTTACTGCCCTAAGTGCCATTTACAGCTTATGAATGTGTGTTCAAGATGCGAGCGCAAGCTGAGCGTTGATTGGGATGTATGTCCATACTGTGGCAGCGGCATTGAACCAATGCATGAGCGCCTCTTTGAGGAAGTGGATAAGAGGCTTCAACAGCTTGACAGGCTATACAAGGTTGGGCTTGCTGTCACCTCAGAGGTTGACATCAATGTCATCCTCAATATGGTGATGAATGCCGCAATAACCTTAATTGGTGCTGACAGTGGTTCGATCATGCTGCTTGATGAAGCCACAGGCACTTTGCGTATAGCGACACATCGTGGGCTTGATGAAGATATTGTGGCTTCAACAAGTTTGAAGCTCGGCGAGGGCATCGCTGGGAAGGTCGCAAAGGAGGGAAGGGCTATAATTGTCACCCCTACAAGGGTTGACCCAGACATAAAGGGTTTGCTTCACCGCGAACAGATCGTCTCGTCAATAGCTGTTCCGCTGCAAGCCCGTGGGAAGGTTCTTGGAGTTTTATGCATTAACAGCCTTTCAACCGAAAAGATGTTTGACGAGGAAGATTTGAAACTCGCCTTTGCACTCGCAAGCTATGCGGCGATTGCCATTGACAATTCAAAGCTCTACGCCGTCTCCGGTCAGGAACAGCTTGAGAAGGTTGTGACGACGATTGTTTCACAGAATGAGCAACGCCTCATCGGCAGGCGCGGGCATGCTGCAAGGGTCTCGCGGCTCTGCAAACAGTTGCTTATTGAGCTTGGATACGATGCTTCGTATGCGCAACGCTTCAGCATGGCTGTCCTCGGGCATGAAATAGGCTTGATAACTGTCCCAGATACCGTCCTCAATAAGCAGGGTAAGCTCACTAAGGCTGAGAGGCAATTGCTTGAACGGTTCCCAATTTACTCCGAGCAGTTCATAAAGCTCATACCGCAATTGAGCGAGTTTGCACCAGCCATCAGGCATCATGCTGAGAGGCTTGATGGAAGCGGCTATCCCGACAGGCTTGTTGGCGGGCAAATACCGAGGCTGGCTATGGTCATAGCTGTTTGCGATGTTTACGATGCATTGGTGTGTCCACGCCCACATAGACCGGCATTTAATCATGACGAGGCACTGGCGCAACTCAAGGAGCAAGCTGGCAAGCAGCTTGATGCTGAAATTGTGAAGGCGTTCATCAGCATGGTTATGAAGCACCCTGTAGAGAGCATTATCCCTTCAATTGTGAGCGGCTTTGTGGAAGTGTAGGCGAGAATAATCCGCAAGGGTCATACAATCCGCCACACCTTAGCGCGATTTAAGGCGCCGGGTTGTAAGGAAAATGCCCGCAAGGATAAGAGCGCAAACCAACAGTGCAATCAATTTGTGCTCAACTTCAAGGGATGCCCTCAAAAGCTCCAACCCAAGCTCATCCCATCCGATTGTATAGCCTCCCGAAGCCTCATTCTTGCCGATGACTCGCAGCATCATTTCGTGCAAACCGCGCCGCAGCTTTACGCTTCCCACTGTGACATCCTTTTGCATTTCAGCACGGGCATAAGAGTCTATTGCCTTTCCAACCTTTGAGCCATCAACTGACACCTCAAAAATTCCCCCGCTCGGCATGCATGCAATTGTCATGGACATGCTGTAAATGCCGGACTTATAGACTGGGAGAAGCAGCTTCACATGCTCGTCCGGTGACTGTGCCTCAAATTTAAGGTATGCACCGCCGCGCCATGGCGGCTCCGCGCCGAAGCGCTTTCGTATCTTTGTTTGTCGTGACGATGAGATGATGAACATGCGTTCAGCTTGGTAGCCAGCCATGGCTGGCTGTATGACGATATAGTCAATAAGGAGCGGCTTCCCATCAAGCGATTCAATAGTTATCCTATGCTTGCCGGAGCGCAAAGGTTGCGAAGCACCCAATCCAACTTGATGCCATGCATACTCTGCTGTGGCGCTCCCACTAAATGCTCCTCCGATTGCGCGCCCGTCAATGGATGCCTTAAATCGTCCGCATCTTGGGTGAGCAAGTAAACCGAGCGCAAACTCGTAAGAGCTGTCAATCGGAGCATCAAATTCAAGTGAGAGGCGTCTGCCGTGCCGAGATGGGTCAAATGATATGCAGCCACCGCCGCTTAAGTCAATTAGCTCTCTCCATTCACCTTCCCATATCGGCGAGATTCTGTATGGTGCGATATCATCACTGCCTTGCCACTCAACTTCAAAACCGCCTTCAACGGCTTTCAACTCCTCAGCCTCTGTTGCGCCCTTGGCTCGCTCAAGCTGCGCAATTTGCAAGTAGTCAATGACAGCAATGGCGGTGGAGGTATCCCTTCTGGCTTGCGGGCGCAATGTCAACTTGATATTGCTTTCCCCTTCGTTGAGCTTGCATCTAAGCAACCTCACTTTGTTAAGCCCTCTTTTAAGCTCCAACTTTGAAGCTCTGCAACCGTTCAGAGAGCTTGCAACCACTAAATCAGTTGTTGCAAAAAAGCGCAGCATGATGTCGTAGACACCCTCTTTTGCGACAGTGAACGGCATTGTAAGTGACGCTTGCGACACAGCAGCGATGGCGATTCCTTTACCGTTACTCAGTTGTGCTGGTAAGCTGCTGTCGTCAATCACTTTTATCCAACGCTTGATTAGTTTGGGTGGTTTGGGCATTGCGTCCTCAGCTTCATGCACATCTGGTTCCTTGAATGGCGGCGGCAGGCGCAGTTCAAGTGAGGGTGGTGAGGATAGGATTGAGTGCGGCTCTAACTGATACCAGAGGGCAACGCTCCTGTAAATGCACCCGGCGCAATTGTTGTTTGGACCGTGCTCAATTGAAGCCTCAATGCGTTTCCTAAAGGGAACACAATCTGTGAGCATCCACCTGTAAAGTGATGCCCTTCTCTTAGCCGAGAGCAGCAATGGTGCTCCGGCAAATGGCGTTGCATATTCTCCGCTGATGAAATACCACCCTCCGTTGACTTCGTCCTCCGTGCCCGTGCCACGAATTGAAGGGACGGTATCGTCATCCACTTTTATGTTCAAGTCACCCTCATAACATTCAAGCGAGTCACCCACTATGGCAAGCGAAAAACCAACGAATTGTCCTAAGCCGCTTGAACGAAGCAGCATATGTGGTATGCCCGGCTTTGTCTTCTCACAGTTGAACCACGCATGCAGTGTGCCAAATGACCCCGCTTTCATGCGCAATGCCCCAACCTGAGCATTGCATGTCACAGTAACAGTCTCATCCCCGTCGTTTACGATTGTAAGTTTGGCTGAGCGTGAAAAAGGCATTGGTATGCGCAGCATGAGCCAATAGCCATCTGTGTCAACAAATGCCGATTTAAATCTTGCCCATCCAAAAGGGATGCACATCAAATCAGCAATGGGAACATCAATGCTTGGATTTGTTTCTCCGTCCCAGAATGCTCTCATGCGGGCAGAATGCAAAGCCCTGAGCGTTGTAGGCTTGACTTGCAATGCTAAATGAGTGATCGTTGCCGGACTGTGAAGTTCAAGGAGCACCCTTTCCTCTCTTGGCGGAACGCTAACTTCTGAATGCTTAGCCAACAGGTTGTTTTCTCCGGGCGTGCTCATCCATCTTTCCAAAGCCCTCAATTTGTTTTGCGCTTGAAATTCGTGGGCGATTTCCAAGCCGGGCGCAAGGTGGTAGGTGATCTGGTAATAGAGCGAGGAGGGGTTTATAACTTCAATTAGCGCCAACCTTCTGAATGGCAGAGGCACATAACAATATCCGCCGCCACCTTCCTTCCCGACAAGCGGTTGGGTATAGGGCAATTGGCGCTGCGCAAACAACTTCCGGAAAGGCATTTTGATTTTTGGCTTTGATTCGTCGTCAATGTAGACGCGCAATTCACCCATCGGGTTAGCCGACCAAATGCGATAGATGCATCCGCTCCCTTTGACCTTTAAAAGGGTTGCCACATTCGCCCTCATCTCTATAAAGTGCCCTTTATCATCATTCCCGCCAGTTGGGTCGCTTGAGGAGGCTTGAAAAGCTGTTGCGCTGCGAAGTAGCGGCAGAAGCAAAGGATCAAAAGCAGCCCATCCAAACGGCTCTCCAATTGAACTATGTGCTGCGTTTGCGCATGTGAAAGGCAACAGGAGCAAGGCGCATGTCATAAGTGCGCTCCAAATGTTTGTTGAGCCTGCAAGCATAGCTGTCCTGCCGACTCCTTATGAACATGCTCCATCGCTCAGAAGTTGAACTTGTCAATGTTATCCCTCGTAAACTTCATTGGCGGTCCAAGTATTATCTCGTCGCCACGCACTTCAACCTCTCCGAGCCTGCCAGCCTTAAGCTTTTTCATCCCCGGTTTCAATTCGCCATCAACAAGTGCCCTCGCTGCATAGATGACAAGGTAGCCTAAGTCAACCGGGTTCCAAAGTATCACAGTTTTAACAGTCCCGTCTTTTACAAACGGGCGCATGACATTCGGTGTTGAAAGACCAACGACCGCTATCTTTCCGCTTTTGCCCAAGTCCCTGACAGCTTGTGCGGCGCCAGGAAATGCCACCGATGAGATTGCGAATATCCCTTTCACATTCGGGTAAGCTCGTATTATCTCCTGCGTCTTTTGGTAGGCGAGTTGTTGATCCTCCTCGGATGGTTGTATCGTCACCAACTTCATCTTTGGATACTTTGCTTGCATGCGCCTCTTCATCCATTTCATCCACTCGTTTTGGTTTGGAGCGGTAAGTGAGCTTGTGACTATTGCAACTTGAGCATTCACTCCGACTTGCTTTACCATTTCATCAACCAACGAGTAGCCGACATCTTGAAATGTGGCTTGGTTGCAGAAGAATTCGCGGCGGGAGCGCTTTGCATCTGCGTCTGCATCCCAAGTGAGCACCCTTATACCTGCTTGGCGTGCTTTCTTTAGCGACGCTGAGATTGCAACTGGGTCATTGCACGATACAGCGATGACATCCGGCTTCCTTAGAGTCCATGTTTCAATCAGTTGTATTTGAGCCTCAACTCTTGCTTCCGTTGGCCCCTCATAGATTAGCTTTATGCCGCCGAGTTCCTTGACGGCTTCCTTTGCGCCGCGCTCGCACGCGTTGAAGTAATCAATGCCTTTTATCTTCGGAACCATGAGCACAGTGATTGCGCGCTTAGAACCCGAATAACCTTCCTTAGAGCCACGCGCTTTAGTGCACCCGAACAAAGCATAGCTTATGAAAAGTGTAGCTGGCATAGCTATGAGCAGCATTGCGAGACAAGGCTTTATCAGCCTGTGAGGAACTTTGATCCCGTTCATCGCTTCTCCCTCCTGCGGAGCAGTTGATCTGCTACTACGCTTGCGATGAGCAAAGCGCCTATGACCATAGTTTGCCCCTCGGTGCGCACAAGTTGCAATGTCAATGCTCTTCGCACAAGTGCTATCACAATCAACCCCAACACTGTCCCAAGGATGCTTCCTTCGCCACCAGAGATGCTCGCTCCACCAAGCAGCACCGAAGCTATGACATCAAGTTCGTATCCTAATCCGGCATCAGCTCTTGCAGTGTTTGTCCTTGAGACAAGTATGAGCGCTGCGAGCGCCGCACAAAAGCCGCTGTATGTGTAAAGGCAAAGTTTGATCGCCTCAACTGGTATTCCGGAGAAGCGAGCCGCAGTTTCATTTTGCCCAATGGCATATACATACCTTCCCCATACTGTTTTTGAGGCGATGAATGATGTGAGCAATGCCAATATAGCGAAGATGATGAGTTGCGTCGGTATGCCGAGGATGTAGCCCTGCCCGATAATCTCAAATGAGCTTGGAAAGCCGCTATATGGTTTTGCTTGGCTGAACCCATATGCCAAGCCGCGATAGACAGCCATCGTTGCAAGAGTCACTATTAGCGGTGGGACACGAATGTAAGCGACAACAGCCCCATTCAGCATGCCAGAGAAAGTTCCTACTATGATGGTCAATATGACCCCGCTCCAGATATTGAGTTTAAGGTCACCCCACGATATGCCGATAGTGACAACGCCCAATCCAACCATTGAACCAACGGACAAGTCAATCCCACCACTTATGATCAAAAGCGTCATTGGTAACGCAAGCAGCCACACTTCAAGGAAATGCCTTGTCATCTCAAGCAAACCTAATGGGTTGATAGAGCGCTCAATCAAGATATTCACGCATATCATGATGGCTATCAGGACAAGGAGTATGCGCTCGCGCATTCGCTCATCACCCTGCTTGAATAAATGATTACGCTCTTTACCACAAACTTCGTTTGTCAGGTTCGCAGTTAGCCACGAAGCTGGGAGGGCAAGGCTCCGCCGAACCAAAGCTTCGTTTGTTAGGTTCATAGTTAGCCACGAAGCGTTAGCGAAGTGGCGTCCAAATTTGTTACTTGACTTTTGTTCCTCATCCTGTTCCTGACGGCACTACGCTTCGCTTCGTGCCTTACTACGAACTACCTTGACGACAATGCTCACAGTTAGCCACGAAACTTGTAGGGCAAGGCTAATGCCGAGCCAAAGCTTATTCGTGCCTCACTACGAACAAACAAACTTTTGGGCAAAGAACGAATGATTAAAGTGCACAAACGAGTTTGCCGATTTATGAGATGGATATGCAAAGCAGGTGTCCTTTTACGATGGCTTGTTATAAAAGCTGCAATTTGAAAGGCTGTTGCTTCATCTGTGACGCCTGAAAAAGCTTTGCTGCGCTTTTCGTGGTGCTTAGTGTATGGATGGCAAAATTGAATGTGAGGCGCACCCGGCTTTCAGTCAAGCGTTTACTGAAATAACAAAGCGCAGAGGTGAAGTTAGTGGGACTTGCCTCAAAGCAACTTGAGCAGGTTATAGGTGTGCTTGAAAGGTCATACAGGGTGATGCTTTGGTCAACGCATGCCCGTTGGATTGGACTTGGCTTAGCGGTGTTCACTTTGACCGGTGCTGTTGAACCAAACTTGCTTACCGGTGCTGTCATGTGCTTTGCGTTATACAACCTTGCCATCGTGCTACTCACTGCCAGCCCAAGGCGATATAGGCGCTGGCACAGGATTGTAATCGTTGGTGTGCCAGCAATTGACCTTCTCGCTGTAACTGCAGCAGTCTCGGTGCCAACACCCAATGTTGAGATTTTGACGGCGTTCTACTTGCTCCCGATAGTCAACACATGCGCATCGTTTAAACTCGCATGGGGGTTGATGGTCACAGGCTTCGCATCCATCATGCTATGGGTAGCTCGTTACTTCCTTGCCAACCAGTTGCTCATTCCAATCTACGGTGCATGGGTGTCGCTCTTCTTCTTTTCAGCCTTCGGGACTGTTTTTATGACGCCATTCTTACATCGCGTTCGTGCTATTGATGAGTTGTTCAGGCGTATTGAAGAGCTTTATCAGCTTGGCGGAGAACTGCTGTTTCCCGAGAGGCTTGGCGCTGCATTACAGATGGCGGTTGATACAGCGCATGTGCAGCTTGAAGCCTCTCACACGCTGCTTTACATTTACAGCCCGACATCAAAGCTGCTTGAGCTGCGCCATTTCCAACCGTCGGATGCAGCAGATGAGTTTCCGCTGAGCATATCAGCGGGGCAAGGTGTTGTTGGTCATGTGTTTCAAACCGGAGCGCCATTGCTGTTTGGAGAGCTTGCAGTGGGCACACCGGGCATGGCATCCGATGACTTAACTCAGCAGGCTTCGGCATATCATACATTTATGGCAGTGCCAGTGAGAGCCGGTGGAAACATTGTCGGAGTGCTCGCAGTGTATGGCTCAAGGAGTAGAGACCCATTCACGCATGAGGATTTGAGGTTGATGTCACTCATTGCAGCTCACATAGCATCTGCCATTGAGAATACACGCTTGCTTCAGGAACTACAGCAGATGGCTCAGACTGACCAACTGACAGGCGTGTATAACAGGCGTTACTTTGACTTGATGCTGCAGCGCGAGTATAACAGAGCTTTGAGATATAGCTACCCGCTTAGCCTAATCATGTTTGACCTTGATAACTTCAAGCAATGCAATGACCGTTTTGGGCATGCTGCTGGGGATGAGATTCTGGCGAAGGTTGGGGAGGTCCTTCGGAAGAACTTGAGGGACTCAGACATCCCGGCGCGCTATGGTGGTGAAGAGTTTGCTGTCATCTTGCCACATACACCTTTGACTGGTGCTAAGGTTGCTGCCGAGCGAATAAGGAAGTTGGTAGAGCAATTAACCTTTTCGTTTGGCAACCCGCCGGTTGAACACAAAGTTACAATCAGCGCGGGTATCGCTGCACTTGGTCCAACTGTTTTTGAACCTCATGACTTAGTGCGAGCTGCGGATGAGGCTCTTCTCAGAGCAAAAGCTGCTGGCAAGAACAGGGTTGAGGTGATGACATCGGCAGAGTTTACACCTGTAACAGCTTTGGTTGACGGTGGTATGCGCATTCAACCCACTCAATATTGAGCGGCATTTCGCTTTAATCATCAAAGCACCGTTATAACTTATGGCATGAACCCTGCCACGGTAGATTTCACTGGCAGTATGGGCATCTTGCTGGTTGGTAAGTTGTGCAGTGGAGCTGTTTAGCGGCAGAATCGCAGGCTTATTTGGTTTCCCGGGATCGGATACTTCACCCATTTTGCGTGCCCGTCAAAGAAGATAGCTACAAAGCCATCCATGTGGCGCTTGAATGGAAAATCAACGGCATCCACATTGCGCCCTGTGCATGGTGGGCTACCGCATCCTCCAGAGGGCGCATCACATGAATCTTCGTTTGCGAGCGGTAGGTCGCAGTTCCCCTCAACTCTGGCTTCGTTTGATTCCAATACCATGACCAAGTCTGATGGGAAGCGCACATAAGCTTCATGAGCGCCCACAACTCCACTGCACCCAGAAATACAGCATATGCCCGTGTGAATAGCATAACTGAACCATCTTGGTGGATAGCATGGGTTTGGTGGCGGGACACTCCCAGCCATCTCACGATCTGGGTCACGAGAGCGGGCACCGGAATCAGACGGGCATATGAAAAGTTGTGTGTTGCGCATGTAGGGTAGGATTAAGTAATGCCATTCTTCAAGGCACCTTGTAGCTCTTAAGGTGGAGTCGTCATATGGATTTGCATCAATTGGCATAAAGCCATCATAGTCCTGGCGATATTGAGCGATTGCAAGCCCTATCTGACGGCAATTATTTAAGCACGAAGTTTGCCTTGCCTTTTCCCTTGCCCTTGCAAACACCGGAAACAGTATCGCTGCCAAGATGGCGATTATGGCAATCACCACCAGCAACTCTATCAATGTGAAACCAATCGCTTTTTGCCCCCTTGCATTGCTATGCACAGTCCATCACCTCCTTTGGTTTGAACGCCAACCTGCGTTGCCATTACCTGCACACCACAACTGCGCCTCCGATGCTTATTGTTGATCCGTGTTTCTCATCACCACCTTGCTCTTAGAGATGCCTACATATCACGCAGCGCAAAATGTATGAATGGCTTCACCCCACGAAAACTTAAGTTCAAGCCTTTTCAGCGCTTGCTCTTTGTGGGCTTGTTTTTATTCGTGGCTAAAGCTCCCTCCATGAATCGCCGTTGTTTAGTGTGGCAGAAGGCAGATTGTCTGTCAACCCAACATTGTTCAACTTTATTAGGCTTAATTTGAACACAACGAAAGCGCTTTGTAGAACTTTAGGGTGCAAAACTTGTTCAAACACGCAAAGGCTGAGTTATCACACGCAAGAAGTTTTATGAATGGCTTCAGCCACAACAATCCTTTACAGTTTTACATAGCAAATGATTCTCAGTAACTTTCCAACCCCCAGCTGAGAATTCTGGACCAGTCTCCCATCATCACCTTCGCATGACCGTCAGCAAATAGGGCTATGACACAACCTGCATCCTGAGCAGTGCCGTAGGGTGGTGGATATACCCGGGATTCCGTTGTTGCTGCATGAGCAACTAATGAGTTGCAAAATGCCACCGGTTTCATTGCTGGGTTTCGAGCAGCTGCGAGATGTCTGCCACAAACATTTGTGTCGCGAAGCGCCACAGCGGTGCTTATTCCTCTTGCAGTTGCCATAAAGCTAATCAAGTCAGAGACATCTGTCCGATAGTGCATGCAGAACCAAGCGTAAGAGCCCCCATTGCTTCTGCGAACGCTGGAAGAACCAACTACATTGTCCCATCCCCTGCTGTCTTCATATCTGGGAATGTTAAGCAGCGATGGGCATATAAAAAGCCCAAAGCTCTTTATATAAGGTTGCAACAGCCATGGTAGAAACTTTGTGCAGTCACCCGGTGGATCGTTGTGAGCAGGTCCACCAACCACAGAAACATAGACATCCCTGTTGTGGAGGCAAGCGGAGTTAAAATAGCTTGGGTCTGCTTCGGCGAACGCAACAACCCAAGTCTCATCATAGTCTTGCACATACATCATCAGTGCATTCCCAATTTGTTTAAGATTGTTAAGGCAAGTTGAGCGGCGAGCCTTTTCTCTTGCCCTTGCAAACACCGGAAACAGTATCGCCGCCAAGATGGCGATTATGGCAATCACCACCAGCAGCTCTATCAGCGTAAAACCAATTACACTGCGTCTGTTTGAAATCGACGCTCTCTTGTTGTGCATCACCCATCAACCTCCCTTAGTTTTGATTTGAAACTAACACGCATTAATGTTGCCTTGCACAGCGCAATGGAAAATTTATATGTCAAATGCTTACAGTCCTTTGCGCCATTCATCACCACCTTTGTTCCTGAGAGATGCCTACATGATAATGGCACAACAGGTGGGATTAGTCTCAGCCATTAGAGCACATTTAAGTTTCTCCCTCAGAGCCAAGCCCCTCTTACATGAATCATCACTATTTAACTCTGCCAGGAAAAGAATCGTCTGTCAATCCGTCTCCGTGCGACAAGGACTTGTTTTTATTCTCGGCTGAAGCCCCTTCTAATGAATCGCCATTATTCAATATAGTAGAAAGCGGGTCGTTTGTCAACCAAACATCTCATGATGAGCATAAGGCATATTATGCAGCACGAAATGAAGCGGCTTAACAGCCAACATATTCAACTGCGTGACTCCCGCCTCATTTGCAATGAGAGGGCTATTTTGTAGTTCACTCAACATTGTTGTTTTTATTGCGCCCTCTCGTTCAGAGTTTCATACCTTTTGCAATGGCACTGGCGTTATGCTAAACATCTGGCAGAACATTTCAAGCTCCCTTTTGAAGTTGCCTACAACAACAACTGGGTGGTGAAAATCGCGCAACATGCGTATGTCCTTTGGCTCATCAAGCGCAATCGCAATCATTGTCCTGCATCCACCTGCTGGTGGGTGCGGCAGATTTGCCGTAAGTGAACCAGTGCCAAGTAGCAACTGATCTTCACGCAGGAATCGTAGAATGGTGACTGGCTCACCCTGTGGAAAGAGGGTTTGTATAGCCACACCTCTGCCTGATTCGGCATGACTCCTGAGCAGAAAGCTCGCACGGTGCATTTGTGTGCCATACAACTTAGTTGGTGCTGTGCAGTGAGCGACTATAAACCAATTTCGTTCTGTCTCGGCTACAGGGTTGCCTATGAAGCCTGGTCTCCCAAGGAAGTGCTGTGTTAACATGAGCGTGAGCGTTGCCATTATGTCAGCTTCACACCCTGCAGGGATGCCCATATCAAGGAAGCGTGACCATGCCACACACGGTGGTGGAGTTGTGCGCCCCCTAACATGTGGCAGGCAGTCCATTGTAATGGCATTCGCATTCGCTTCTTTGAGCATTCTCTCGCACGCAACGCAGACACGCGCAGCCTCAATAAGGTCACCAACAGATGGCTCAACGAGCTCTTTGGCAGTTCGCCTGTATGCGTCTGCAAGCTTGTAGATTGTGCTGTCAATGGGTGTTCGTTCAATCTCATTTGGATATCGTTCCCATATTTCGTTTAGGATGACTGTGCCCCACTTACTCAACTTGGCTTCGTGTTGTTTTTCTCCCCTGATGACGAGCATTCGACTATTGCGCAAGAGCCATGCAGCTTTAATCGCAGTTAATGGGCGCTTGATTGATTCAAACTCAACGGTGGAGAGAACAACTACGCCGGTTTTGTTTGCGAGTGGAAGCGCCTGCGGAGCAAATGAAGTTCCAATGGGTGAGAAAATGATCGTTGGTGAGGCAGCACCAGAGAGCTTGTTAATCAAATCCCAAAGGTAGCGTGTGAGGTTGATGAGCACAACTCCATCCGGTGCGTCTGACTTAATTCGTTTGATCAATGCATCAGCAGATGCAGCATCTGAGATGGGCATTTCATGGGTGACAATATCTATCTTTAGCTCACCAGCGACGGAGAGCAACATTTGCATATAGTGCTTTTGGTGAAGGTCAACATCATAGTCTGCGCCAGGCCAACCCATTCGGAAGCGCTCTTTGAAACGAATGAACGCACACATTATCTTCGGTCTTAAAGCTGTCGTGCTCTCACAAAACACTTTGCTTCCGCTCGTCCCTTCAAGCATCATTGCCAATCCACTTGCAAATGCAGCCTTGAGGAATGAGCGCCGACTGTGCCGCGTCATCCGGATCGCCCCCATTGAATAGATTGGTTGGTAACATCAACTGAAAGTTTTAACACCGCATCTACTGTCTCAAAAGTTCGTTTGATACAATTCCGTGCAACTCATCAAGCATTGCAAGCAACTCTTCCAACTCCTGAACGGTTGGTGGCTTTATCGCCCTCGGATACCTCGCCAAGTGAAATGAGTTAGCCATCTCGCAGAGCACTTTGAACTTTGAAAGCTCTCTTGAATGTGATGATGCGACATTGAGAAGGTGGACTAAGTCATGAGTCCTTTCAAGATTCCATCCCCTGCTCAGAAGGTATGCCTTGAGCAACTTCTCTATAGCCTGATGCATGTGATAGGCTGCGTTGTAGATATCCTGATGAGCAAGGAGCAACTTCGCACATCGCAAATCCATCTGCGCCCAAGACAGCCAGTCAAGAGGGTATAGAGAGTTTCCGAGTTCCATCAGCTTTTCCACCTCTTTCAAAACCTCATCCCATTCCCTTCGGCTGAATATTGGTATTCCCCTCATAATCACATCAGCCAAAAACACATTGCGCCTTGAAAGCTCATTTGAAAGCTCATCAGCTGTCATGATGTGGATTTCAAGTCTTGGCAGCTTGCAGCTTGGCTCAATCAGCTTGCTGACAAGTTCAATCCTTTCAAAGAAGCCATCTTTCTTTGGGGGCTTTCTTAGGACTATGAGGATGTCAATGTCGCTTCCCTTTGATGGCTCCCCGTATGCTTGCGAGCCGAAGAGCAATATGAATTCCGGTTCAAGTTCTTTTATGACCCTTCCCATTGCGCGCTTCAGCATTCCAAATTGCGTCTTTCTTGTTGGCATCACAATCGCTCCAAGGCTTAAGGCTGTTGTTTCAAGCCGCCATGAAAACAAGCTTGCGGGTCTTCATATTGATTGTCAAGTCGTTATCGTATTATCATGGCAGTCGCCACAATTGAGTTTGGCTAAGTTTGCTTAAGCAGGCAGGCGCTAAGTTATGGCACGAGATTAAAGGCGGTAGAACTGCGGGTTGGTGATAATGATGCGTGAAGCAATGCTATACGAAAGGATGACCAATGGCAAAGTGAGGTGTAATCTGTGTGCACATCGGTGTGTCATTGCAGATGGTGGTCGTGGGATATGCCATGTGCGGGAGAATCAAGGTGGCAAACTCTTATCGCTTGTCTATGGTCGGGTTATAGCCGAGCATGTTGATCCCGTTGAGAAAAAGCCGTTGTTTCATTTTTATCCCGGCTCAGGAGCATACTCAATTGCCACGGTTGGATGCAACTTCAAATGCCCATGGTGCCAGAACTGGGAAATAGCTCACATGCCGAGAGATAGGCATATCATCATCGGTGATGAGAAACCACCTGAAAGGATCGTGGATTTAGCAATGCGCACACGATGTAAAAGCATTGCATACACATACACCGAGCCAACGGTATTCTTTGAATACACCTATGACATCTCAAAGCTGGCTCACGAACACGGCATAGCAAATGTGTATGTCACCAATGGTTACATGACCGAGGAGATGCTGAGCGAGTTTCATCCATTTCTTGATGCAGCTAATGTTGACTTGAAGGCGTTCAGAGATGAGACATATCGCCGATACATGGGTGCAAGGCTTGAACCGGTGCTGAAGGCGCTCAAATTGATGAAACAGCTCGGAATATGGGTTGAGGTGACCACGCTCATAATACCGACCATAAATGACGATCCGTCTGAGTTGCGTGACATAGCGAGTTTCATAGCGACGGAGCTCGGTGTTGATACTCCGTGGCACATAAGTCGTTTCTTTCCGGCATACAGGATGAACATGCTTCCACCCACACCGATTGAAAAGCTAAGACGCGCTTACGAGATAGGCAAAGAGGAGGGTTTGCGTTATGTTTATCTCGGCAATGTGCCTCATGAGGAGAATACGCACTGCTATAACTGTCAGGAGTTGCTCATAAGGCGCTCGGGCTATTATGTAGCGCGCAACATTGTGACGGATAATTGCTGCCCAAAGTGTGGCGCAACGATTGCCGGAGTTGGTTTAAGTTGGGCTTCGCTTCCCACTTGAAGTTGCTACTAAATGCAGCTTGCGATAATTGTTGGCGGAGCAAATGTCGTAGCTGTGAGCGATACAAAGCAGCGGGTGCAAATGAGCTTTAAGCCGGATTTCCCAACCGGATTTTATTGTGACCAAAGCTGCTCCTACCGAAAAGTGTATAGGCGATAGTTTGCCATATTTTCTACGGGCTAATTTCATGTGCCACTTGCAATTCGTTCATCATCTGTATGCTCTTCATTGGGGCATTCCACTTGCGGTCGGCTTTACAGAGTGCTTTAACGCGCTAAAATCTTTTGTGACTCAAATTTGAATTGCTCAAGATGGTGGGGCTCTGGTGCCTATAGCGGAGGGGAAACACCCGTTCCCATTCCGAACACGGAAGTTAAGCCCTCCAGCGCCAATGGTAGTAGTCTGGAGACGGACTGCGAGAGTAGGTCGGTGCCAGGGCTCCGCCGCCATTTGTGTGAGTGTGGCGCTTAAGAGGCTATCAACGCGCTATACTGAATATTCGGATTGGAAGTGATAATGAGGCTCCGCGGTAGCTCAACTGGCAGAGCGGCGGGCTGTTAACCCGTAGGTTGCAGGTTCGAGTCCTGCCCGCGGAGCCAATTTGTTAAATCCTCATCGCGATACAGAGTGATGGTATAAGCTGGAGCGCATGAATTGGCAGTGGGAGTTACGCAGTTGAATTCAAGGACAGCTGTTAAGCTGTTCGCATCGTTCCTTTTTGTCAGCGTTCATTGGGTGGACTATAGTCTGCTCTATAGAGCGACACTAACTGTGAGACTCCTTTTAGTGGCTGGCTTAGCGAAAGAGCCTGTAGGGATGGATGCACTTGAACATGTGGGAGGTAACAATTGTCCACTTGCTCATTTTGGGTTGGTTGTATCCAGCCTTTCAGAAGGTGTTAACTGTGTAGCTCGTATAACTTTAGGCTCACTCCAATGAGCCAGCACTTGTTGTGTTTGATTTGCTTCTGCGAAGGCGGGAGCGTAAGCTTTCAAATATTGAATTGGGATTAGGTGGCATCAATGCGGTGTGACAGAATGAGGTTGACAGTATATTGCTCGGTCGCTATAATTGATGACGCAACTGCGAGAGCATTGAGTAACAGCCGAACAATGAAATGAGGGGGATGATATGAGATGGCTCGTCCGAAGTTTGAGCGTGTAAAGCCCCATGTCAACATAGGCACCATTGGGCATGTTGACCATGGCAAGACAACCCTTACATCTGCTATAACGCTTGTTCTTTCAAAGCGCGGCTTGGCTCGTTTCGTAAAGTATGAGGAGATAGACAAGGCGCCCGAGGAGAAGGCTCGCGGGTTAACCATACAAATAGCTCACATTGAGTTTGAGACGGAGAAGCGTCACTACGCGCATATTGACTGCCCCGGGCATGCCGACTACATCAAAAACATGATTACAGGGGCAGCTCAAATGGATGGAGCAATATTGGTAGTCAGCGCTGCTGATGGTCCGATGCCACAAACAAGAGAACATGTCCTGCTTGCAAGGCAGGTTGGTGTGCCATACATCGTCGTCTTCCTAAACAAGACAGACCAGATGCCAGACCCAGAGTTGATTGAGCTCGTTGAGCTTGAGGTGCGAGAGCTTTTGGCCAAGTATGGCTTCCCCGGAGATAAGGTGCCGGTCATTGCCGGAAGCGCATTGAAGGTGCTTGAATGCGGCTGTGGCAATGAAGATTGCGAGTGGTGTGGGGCAATATGGAAGCTTATGAACGCTGTTGATGAATACATTCCGCAGCCAGTTCGCCCAGCTGACATGCCGTTCCTAATGCCGGTTGAAGATGTTTTTAGCATCTCCGGGCGCGGAACTGTAGCAACAGGGCGAGTTGAAAGGGGTGTATTGCGTCCCGGAGATGAAGTTGAAGTGGTTGGCTTCAGCTATGAGCCGCTTCGGACTGTTTGCACAAGCATTGAAATGTTCCGTAAGCAGCTTGACCAAGCAATACCGGGTGACAATGTTGGATTGCTGTTGCGTGGAGTTGAGAAGGAGGCAATAAGGCGCGGGCATGTCGTTGCAGCAGTTGGCTCAATAAAGCCTCATACAAAGTTCAGAGCACAAGTCTATGTCCTTAGCCGTGAAGAGGGTGGAAGACACACGCCATTCCACACTGGTTATCGTCCACAGTTTTACTTCCGCACAACCGATGTCACTGGCACAATTTTCCTGCCAGAAGGCGTTGAGATGGTCATGCCGGGTGACAACGCCGAATTTGATGTTGAGCTCATTTACCCTGTGGCTATTGAAGAGGGATTGCGCTTCGCCATACGAGAGGGTGGAAAGACAGTTGGAGCTGGCGTCGTTACACATATCTATGAATGATGCCCGTTGATTTGGAAGCCAAACTAAGTGGTGAGTTGCACTGCAATTGGTAGCGATACCGTAGGAGATGCAATTTGGGCGGACGATAGTCCGCCCTTTTTTATTGTGCATTTAGTAGGTTGCTACCTTTTGTATTCGCCCACTGTTTTGGTTGGCAACGGCGTTTTGCCAAAAATTTCGCCCTTGAGTTGGCAGCGCCCAAATATACTCGGCTGCCCGATCGTTTAGGTTAGACAATTATGGTATCCTGTGCGAGTTGATTAAGTAAGGCGATGTGTTGAACGGCGCGTCCGTTCGGCTCGCTCGCTACCTTGACCCTCTTTAAGTTTTCTCTTGGGTAGAGTGCGCAACTTGCGCAAGTAACGATAAAACTCAATCAGCTCGTCAGATGTGATCGGGTTCATCTTGGAGAATCTTTCCCTCTCATGAGGTAGCATCTCGGTGATCAAACCCACATTCATGGTGAGATGGACATTCGTTTCAATGAACTCCTCCCCAGTCCGTTTGCATCTCGGGCATAGATATTTGACTGCCACCTTTACCTCACCGCTGCTGTGCACCCGAATTCCAATTTGCTTTATGTCCCTTAGCGAGATCGTGCTGCCGCATCTGTCGCAAAAAATGTATTGCTGCATTGTTTACACCTCCGTTAATCGCCATCGTCATAATTTTAACGCGCTCCAAAGCCTGTCAGGGGTTGCTGCGCTAACTGTGGCTGAAAATGGGGTTGTAGGCTTATGAGTCTGGATGCATTGTGGTTGTGCCTTAGCGACTTGTGTTGGTTATCACATCCACAGTATCGCTTTAAAATTGCAATTGGTGCTTTGCTGCTCGCACACAGAAGTTCATCCGTGTAAAGGGGTGAAAGGGATGAGGGTTGGCGATGTTGAGATAATATGGTTGAAGCATGCCGGGTTCAAAATAAAGGGCGGCGGTATGGTGGTATACATAGACCCATATGGTGTCAAAGGTGGCGATCCAGCCGATGTGATACTTGTGACTCATGAGCACTTTGACCATTGCGATCTCTCATCTCTGAATGCCTTATCAACGAACCAGACCACAATTGTTGGACCTGCATCCGTAATGGCTAAGCTTGGCGCCGTCCCCGGAAAGAGGCTTCAAGTGGCACCCGGGCAGGTTCACGACATTGGTGCAATGAACCTGAGAGTCGTCCCGGCATACAATATCATCAGGACATTTCACCCGAAGAAAGTGGGCGGCGTTGGGTATGTCATCACTTTGTCCGGTGTGAAGATTTACCATGCCGGCGATACAGACCATATAACTGAAATGGAGGGCTTGGTTGGGATTGATGTTGCGCTATTGCCGGTGAGCGGGACTTATGTCATGGATGCGAAGGAAGCAGCCAATGCTGTGAAGGCGTTTAAGCCTCGCATAGCTGTTCCGATGCATTATGGAGAAATAGTCGGCAGCAAGAGTGACGCGCTCCAATTCAAGGAGTATGCTGAGAAGATTACGCAAGTTGAAATACTTGAGCCGACTCTATAACACGAATAGGGCTGCTATAGCGATGCGTAAGGAGAAACTATGGAGATGGCTACTAAGTGGGTGGGCACAGTTTGGTCCCGGAGTTGCAACTGGGATTGTCTGTATTGTGCTCGCCCTTGTTGCGCCTGACTTCGCTACAGCTGAAAACTGGCAAAACCTGCTCAGGCAGATGTCCTTCAACACTATCGTCAGCGTCGGAATGACGATGGTCATAATAACAGCCGGCATAGATCTTTCTGTTGGCTCTGTGATGGCATTATGCGAATGTGTTCTTGCGCACATCGCCGTTAAGCTTGACAAGGGCTTGCTTATTGGCGTGCCAGCCGGATTAGCTGTAGCATTGCTTTGTGGATTGATAAACGGTTCACTCGTGGCATTCGTTAGATTGCCACCGTTCATAGCATCACTTGGCATGATGAGCATAGCAAGAGGGTTAGCGCTTGTTTTAACTGGTGGCTTCAGCATATCGTTGCTTCAAGCGGAAGGTATTGACCTGTTTCATTGGTTGGGAGACGGGTTGCTTGTTGAAAGGCTTCCTGTGCCGTTAGTTGGCTACTTTCCTATGCCGGTGCTAATTGCCGGCGCTGTTGTTGTCTTCGGTTATACTATGCTCACATACACTCGCTTTGGGCGTTATGTATATGCCATTGGTGGAAACGAGGAGGCTGCAAGGCTTTCGGGGGTAAATGTGGTTGGCGTAAAGCTTACCGTATATTGCATTTGTAGCACTCTTGCCGGTTTATCAGGCGTGCTTTTAAGTGGGCGTGTGCGCTCTGTTCGTCCAACAGATGGGCAGATGTGGGAGTTAGACGCAATTGCAGCGGTGGTTATCGGCGGGACAAGCTTAATGGGTGGCAGGGGGTCAGTTATTGGCACATTATTTGGAGCGGCTCTGATAGCAATTTTGCGCAACGGTTTGGTGCTCCTTAGAGTCTCGGCGTTTTGGCAACAGGTTGTCATAGGATGCGTCATCATACTTGCAGTCATGTTTGATAGGCTTGTAAGGAAGCGTTGATAGCTTGTGCGGTGCAAGTTGAATGAGAAAAAAAATTTTAAAGGTTATGTTTTATAGGACGCACCAGAAAAACTGGTATAAAAATCCCACGCCGAGTAAATCCGGCGCTCATAAACTCGTCATCAAAAAGTGGCTGAAGCCAGGGGCATGTTAAATGAGCGCCGACAACATTTTTGAGTAAATAGTGAGGTTTTTAGGGCAAGGGCGCAAGAAGCTTGCCCGAAAATTTGGGAAGCTATGCTTTACCCTGTTTCGTATCGCTCATAGCGTTTATTACACCAGGTTTGTTGGAGGTGAGTATCATGCGCAGTATAATTTTAAAGCGTGCTATTGCATTGGCTTTGATGTTCTTTGCTTCGTCCATCTTCATTTTTGGCTGCCAAAGGGCAGCTGAACGAAACATCAAAACAGGCTCAAAAAGCGCCACGGGGAAAAAGACCGACAGTGTAATATCAATTGCTATTGTTCCAAAGGCGCTAACTGGCGAGTATTGGGCAAGGTGCAAACGGGGCGTTATGAAAGCTCAAGAGGAACTTGGCGTGCGTGTTGATTTCATCGGTCCACCAAGTGAAGTTGATGTGGATAAGCAGGTTGAGATAGTTGAGAACTTGATTAGCAGGGGTGTTGACGGTATTGGCATATCGCCTTGTGATGGCGATGCGCTTGTGCCAGTCATTGAGAAGGCAATAGCGAAAGGCATACCAGTGGTGACAGTTGATTCGGATGCCAATACCGACAAAAGGCTCTGTTACATTGGCACAGATAACAGGAAGGCTGGCAGAGTAGCAGGTGAGCAAATGGTTAAGTTGCTTGGTGGCAAGGGGAAGGTGCTCATAATAACCGGTGTTCCCGGCGCCCAAAACCTGATGGAAAGGGTTGCTGGATTCAAAGAAGTCGTGAGCAAGCATCCCGGTATCAAAATAATTTCTGAGCAGGCTTGCCAGAGCGATCAAGTGTTAGCGCTCAATATAGCTGAGAATGCCCTAACAGCTGACAAAGACTTGGCTGGCATCTTTGGAGTGAATGCCTTTGGTGCGCCAGGAGCCGCTCAGGCTGTAGAATCTCGTGGCTTAGCTGGTAAGGTCAAGATAGTTGGGTTTGATGCGATGCCGGACACTCTCAAGTTCTGTGCCGATGGAGTTGTGCAGGCAATAGTTGAGCAGCGTCCATACAGAATGGGCTACTTAGCTGTTAAGCTGCTCAAGGACGCAATTGAAGGCAAGAAGATACCGAGAGTGGTTGACACAGGCGTTGATGTCATTACGCCATCGGAGGCAAAGAAGTTGTTAAGAAAGTAGGGGAGAGTATTTTGGCTGAATTTGAAAAATCTACGGGGGTGAAAAAAGGTTATAGGGCTTGTGCATTTGAGGTTGTTTTGCGTGGGCAAAGGGCTGCCACCAGGAAAATCGCCACAAAAATGGAAATTGTGGCGCATTTAATCCAAATCCAATTGCTATAATGAAGGCAATGGGCGCGCTTAAAAGTGTCGCAGATGCTGCTTGGAAATTTTTCCCACTTTTTCACCCATTCAGGCACCCATTTAGGCTTCTAACTCTCTTAGCCCTCATTAATACGCCAAAGTTGTGGCTTGTCCTAACTTCGCAACCGAGGCAGTTTACTCCATCGCCGAACTTGAAATACACCACACGCATGCTGAATTGGACTGGCATACCACAATGGCATTACGGCGATGAGTGGCTACTTTACTCCAACCTTAGGAAGGTGTGCCAATTTAACGATGTGGCTGGTTGGTTTGTTGGTGATTGGGTTGGTCAAAACGGATTTTACAGACCGCTGTCAAGCATTTCGCTCCTTTTGGACTATTGGATATGGCACAACAAGCGTAGAGGTTACCTCTTCACAGCCTGGTTGCTTCAAATTCTTGCAATATATTTGGCTGTCCTTCTATTTACGAGGGTGACTTATAACGCACAAGCCGCTTTGCTTGGTGCTTTGTCATTTTCCCTTGTCTGGTATCCGCCAAATGTTGTGACCCTAAGTTTCATGTCAACCCGCCCCGATGTTTTGAGTGCACCGCTGCTAATGTGTGCGCTATTAGCTGCATTCAATTGGTGTGATGGAAAAAGTTGGATATGGCTAATTGTTGCGTGTTTCTTTTCACTCCTTGCGCTATGGGCTAAGGAAAGTGCATGGATACTTCCATTTCTGATGGCAGTATGTGCTATGCTCAGTATAGCTTCAAAAGAGCACAAAATTAACCACACAAGATGCATTATAGCTTTCTTTTGCTTTGCCTTTATTGTCTTCGTATGGTTCATCGCATACCTGCACATACTGCCAAATACAATGGCGAAATATGGCTCTTTGGCACTAAAGCACGAAAGGTTGCTTTCGCAGTCATACCTTATCATACTGAGGGTATTGCCTCAGGTAGCCACTCTTTGCAATTGGCTTGTTGGCCTTCCATATTCCATACCGACAAAGATGACAATTAGCCTCGTGCTTGAGCTTTCAGTCCTGACTGCGTTGATTTTGCTTTCGTGGCGTCATACCAAGATGATGCTCTTATTCTCACTGGCGTGGATTGCTGTCTCGTCGCTCCCGCTTATGTCAGTAAGGTTGTGGAGTCCGCACTACTTCTACATCCCTTCATTTGGCACGCACATGCTTAATGGAACGCTTGTAGCTGGTGGACTGCAGTGGCTGATCACAAGCTTTGGAAAAGTTGGCTCTTGCCGAGCTGAAGATTGATGGCAAAACAGATGGGTGCCAAGTTAGCTCAGCGCAACCTGTAATGGTGCTACCAGATAATCAGTTTCACTTTTTGCACCACCAAGTCAAGTTTGGTTTTTAGTGCAAGGCTCCGAATTCAAAGTTTGTTTCAGAGGGCGAGGCTACCACCAAGCCCAAAATGAGTGCAAGGTTCATTTTTTCGTAGGGCGAGGCTATGCCGAGCCGAAAAGAATTTTCTTCGCGCTCTGAAGACGACACTCAAAAAATTCGTCATTGACTATGGGCTAAAGCCCATAGCATGGTTTTGGAAAAGCGCATACTAACAGCATTTGAAACAAAGGGCGAAACTGATTATCCGGCAGGTGGAGTTGCATAAAATGCGCCCGAAAAACAGGCGGGCTAATGTAGGAGTGGGTGAAGCCCACTGAAAAAGTTTGGATAAAGCTCGCCAGAAAATGAATGTTCGGACAGATTAACAGCTGCCTCTACATTCAATTGCGTAAGCTCTAATAATAATGAACCTGTGAGGGTAAAGGCGACTTGAATAATGGGGGTGAGCACAGTGCCGGATGCAATAACACTTGGTGAGCTTTTGATTGATTTCGTTTCCACCACAATTGATGTGCCACTTGGTGATTGCCCAGCATTCGTTAAAGCCCCAGGTGGTGCACCAGCAAATGTGGCTGTCGGATTAGCCAAACTTGGCATCAGTGCTGGGTTTATAGGCAAGGTTGGTGATGATCCATTTGGGCATTTCCTTATGCGCATTCTCTCCCGTGAGGGCGTGGATACATCGCACTTGAAGCTTGATAAGAAAGCGCGCACTACGCTTGCTTTCGTAGCAAATAGGAGTGATGGGCGAAAGGAGATTACATTTCATCGCAACCCAGGTGCTGACCAAATGCTAACGCCGGAGGATGTTGATCGCGACTATTTGAGCACGGC
This sequence comes from Armatimonadota bacterium, assembly GCA_025062195.1. GTDB lineage: Bacteria > Armatimonadota > Fervidibacteria > Fervidibacterales > Thermosaccharophagaceae > Thermosaccharophagus. Next base: position 4,674 of record JANXAS010000037.1, on the reverse strand, counting down.
AAAGCTTTTCCATTTCGGTTCTGTAAGCCTAAGCCACTCCCCAAGCCGTGAGGCAACTCTATACGCAGCCGAGTTAGCAAAGGAGTTGGGATTGCTTGTTTCTTACGATCCTAACTGGCGACCGCCGCTTTGGGACGATTATGAGGATGCGAAGCGAATGATATGGCACGCAATGCGTTTTGCCGATATCGTTAAATTAGCCGAAGAGGAATGGGAATTCGTAACTGGCACGGAAAGCCTTGAGGATGGTGCAAGGAAAATTCTGGATGTCGGTGCTAAGTTTGTTGTAGTAACAATGGGTGAGAAAGGAGCATGGTTTACCAACGGCAGCATATCAAGTTTGGTTGAGCCGTTTGAGGTAGATGTTGTTGACCCGCTTGGCGCTGGTGATGGTTTTGTTGCGGCACTGCTGGCACAGTTGGTCAATAGAAAGGCGGAGGAGATAACAGGCGACGAACTTTACAAAATAGTTCGCATAGCCAATGCTGCTGGTGCACTCACATGCACACGCATGGGCGTCATACCAGCTTTGCCAAAGAAAGAGGAGTTGAATTCCTTCCTTGAAGAGCGCCGCACCAATTTGTGTCTACCGTAAAGTTGTCATTAAGCTGGGTGGTCATAATCCATACATGTTCTCTTTCACCTCATGGCTAACTACGAACCTAACCAGCGAAGTTCGGTGGTGGAGAGCGAAAAGGAAAATGGACGAAGCAATGCCAGTTCGCTGCTGATTCGTTTTCGGCAGCTAAGGGAGCTATCTCACAAACCTTTGAAAGGAGTTTACAGTGACGATCATAGTGGTGGCTTAAAAACCTTGCCTGCCCGACGCTTTTAACCGAGCTTACAATGCACCTATGTGTTGGGCGGTTTCCCCTTTATTGACAAAATATCAAATATTGTGCCAATAATCAAAATCACTTTACAACACAAAAAACTGCGTTACCATATGGGTAGCAAATTTTAGGGGTTGCACTTTGAGGGATTGATTTAAATTGACAAATATAGGGGGGATTGTTTTGAAGTGGCGTGCGGCGAGTTGTGCGGTTGTGATGGTTGTTGTGTGGTTGTTCTCGGTGCTCGCCGCAAAGGATGCCAGCAATGACCGAGGCAGTGGGCTTGCCACTACCAAAGCCTTAACGAAGCAAAGAGCCACCAATGAGTCACCTCAAACAATTGTTGAAGAAGGGGTCATAGTCTCCATACGTGCCGATGGTGAGCGCCAATTTGTATGGCTCCCTAATGGAACAGTAAAGGATGCCCTTGATGCTGCGAATGTGACCTTAGCACCTTATGACAGAGTTAAACCTTCACTCAACACAAAGCTAAAGAATGGGATGGACATAGTGGTTGAGCGTGTCCAGATAACCGAGGAGAGGCAATGGGAGTTTATCCACCCAACGGTGCTTTACCGTTTTGACACTTCACTTCAAAGTGGTAGGATGAAAATTGTAAGCTCAGGCAAAGTCGGGCTTGCTGAGGTGGTTGTCAAGGTTTATCGCAAAGACGGTAAAGTGACATTGAAAAAAGTGCTTTCAAAGAACATCGTTAGAGAACCAGTCCCAGCAATAATCGCAGTCGGAGTTAAGCGTGCACCAGTGCAGCTTTCTCACAGAGGGGTGCTTCCCTCTCGTGGTATGCCAGTTGGTATTCGTGTCCTAACGATGGTTGCAACCGGATATTACCCTGGTCCAAAAAGTTGTGGCAAATATGCGGATGGATTAACTGCAACCGGGATTAAAGCAAGGAGAGGTGTAGTTGCTGTTGACCCCAGGGTCATCCCACTTGGCACAAGGCTTTATATTGAAGGGTATGGGTATGCGATAGCAGCAGATACTGGCGGTGCAATCAAGGGCAACAAAATTGACCTTTGCTTCAACACATACGAGGAAGCGATAAAATGGGGCATTCGTCAAGTTAGGGTGCTAATACTTTCCCTGCCCAATAGCGAAAGAGCCGAAGAGCGTTAAGAATGCAACATGGGAGATGAATGCCATCCTCTCGCATTTGGTTTTATGTTTGAATCCTTAAAAGTGGCTGTGGGTGTCATGTTATGTCCATCTGGCATGTTGTGCTGCTTGCAACTCTACAGGGCTTAACTGAGTTTCTGCCGATAAGCAGCTCTGGACACCTTGCACTGCTTGAGAATTTGCTTGGCTGGACAAGGGATGAAGGCTTGCAAGCTGCAATGTTACCGTTTAATGCCGTTTTGCACTTTGGGACGCTCCTATCAATCATCGCATACTTCCGTGCCGACTTGCTCGCTATGTTGATGGGTAAAACGATCTCGCCTGGTAATCTCGCTCAAAATGATAGCGAGAGGATATGCTCGTGCCGAGCTGATAGAAGTTGGCTTCTTCTCATACTCGCTGCCAATATACCAACCGGCATTATCGGCTTGATGCTGGAGCGCAGCGGAGTTGCCGAGTTGGCAACGGCTTCAATGCTTGCTGTTGGAAGCCTGTTAGCTTTAACCGGCATCCTGTTGATCCTGAGCGAACGGATGGCTAAAAGGTCTGTGGGAGTGGGATTATGTTTTTGGCGTGCCATATTCGTCGGCTGTATTCAAGGGCTTGCTGTCCTTCCCGGGTTGTCACGCTCTGGTGCGACCATTGCAGCTGGATTGATGGTTGGTTTGGAAAAGGATGTGGCAGTGAGGTTTGCATTTCTTGTCTCAGTGCCAGCAGTTATAGCAGCAACCATGCTTGAGTTGAGGGACTTGTTACCAAATGCCCACATAAACATCTCTCACATAATCATTGGATGCACAATTGCAGCGATTGTTGGATATGCAGCGATCGGAATTGTTGTGCGCGCTGTAAACTTCGGAAGGTTTTCTTGGTTTGCACCTTATTGCTTTGCTGTGTCTGTGATTGTGCTCGCCCTTTCATATCGCAGCGGTGGTTAACTAACTCCAATAACATCGCCATACTAAGGGGGAAGCAATTTTACCCGAGAAAGAACCCTCGTCATTTTAGCGATGTCCACTGTGCGCAACGGAAGTTAAAAGACAGTCGGGGACATGCCACGGCACTAAAGAGATTGACTGTCACCTTGGTTTGCGAAAATGATATTGAGGCACACTCAATTTAGCCCACTCGTTTCTGTGTTACAATTGTGAAATGAGTGTGAAACTAAAGGCGGTGTTTTAGATGCATATTCCCGATGGCTATTTGAGTGTGCCTGTAACGGCTGTTTGTGGATTAGTCTCCATTTGTGGATTAGCTTTAGCCATAAGAAGATTGAAGGTTGGTATTGAAGATGCTAAAGTGCCGACTATGGGCGTAATCGCAGCCTTTGTCTTTGCAGCTCAAATGCTTAACTTCCCGATAGCTTTCGGCGTCTCAGGTCATGTCCTTGGCGGATTGCTCGCAGCCATTATTGTCGGACCTGAGGCAGCAGTGCTTGTGATGAGCATAGTGCTCATATTTCAAGCGTTGTTGTTTGGTGACGGTGGTCTTACAGCGCTTGGCGCAAATGTGCTCAACATGGCGCTCATAGGTTCGTGGTGTGCTTTTGCCATTTTCAAATTGCTTGTATGGCTTTTGCGTAATGACGGCATCGCAATTGGCGTTGCTGCATGGCTTTCGGTTGTGCTTTCCTCTTCAGCATGCGCAGTAGAGCTTTGGCTCTCCGGGAGTGCCCCTTTAAAATTGGTGCTACCATTGATGGCTGGCATTCATGCTATCATAGGCATTGGTGAAGCGCTCGTCACCTCCGCTGCAGTTGTTTTTGTGAAGCGAATCCGTCCACAAATTATCTCCACAGGTGGTTGAGCATGCGCGTATTGGAACGAATAAAATGGTGGCATGGCGCCATCTTGATTGGGCTCATAGCTGCTATACTTGTCCCGCTATCATCAGATCTTCCTGACGGGCTTGAATGGATGGCTGAGCGGCTCAGCTTCAAGGAGTTTGAGCGACAGTTGTTCAAAGCACCATTTTCGGATTACTCCATACCATCAATTCAGGGATTTATAGGCACTGTTTTGTCCGCGCTCATCGGTGTGCTCGTTGTTTCTGTGGCAACTTATATCGTTGCAAGGGCGCTTGCAAAGTGGCGTTCAAAATTGACGGAGTGAAAGTGTGCCCGCTATTTACTCAAGAGTTTGTTTGCGCTCAGTTATCCATGCCGCTGTCTTTAGCCAGCAGTTAATGATGAGTTTTCTTAGCGCTGAATTCGTCCGGCGAAAGTTTTTCACTGCCTAAATGCAGCGCTCAAAGAAGGCATCAGCGAATATGGGCTAAAGCCTATATCGTGGTTGGCAGACGCACTTACCAACAGCATTTGTATTGAAGGGCAAATACCATACCTTGTTGTGCGTTTGTATCCTCGCAGAGTTGATGATGCCATGGATGCGATAGTGATTGAGAGGCTGACTTATCGTTACCCTGATGGCACTGAAGCGCTAAAGGATGTCTCATTGCGCATCGGTGTTGGCGAATCAGTCGCTATTGTCGGTCCAAATGGTGCTGGCAAGACGACGCTGCTGCTCCACTTGAACGGCATACTTCATGGCAATGGCAAAGTCCTCATATTCGGTGAGGAAGTAAATCGTAGTAATTTGCAGCGCATAAGAAGGCGTGTTGGTCTTGTGTTTCAAGACCCTGATGATCAGCTGTTTATGCCCACAGTCATTGAGGATGTTGCCTTCGGACCGATTAACATCGGCTGCAC
>JANXAS010000036.1 GCA_025062195.1 Armatimonadota bacterium | reverse complement strand
GCCATTACCTCGGCGGCACGGACGCTTAATGGGCTGCCAATTAGGTAGCCGATTAAAGCCATAACAATGATGATGCCGATGCGGCTCCCGGTTTCCAACTTCCCGCTGTCTCCCACCCATTTTTGAATTAAATCGCCATAGAGGTTGCTCAAGTATCTCCCCACGAATGCAAAGAGCACAACCATGCATCCAATCAAGACCACACGCACAACACTTTGAAAGCGCTGGCTCAAATTTATCACCTGCCTTGCCAGACGGATTTCAACCTTTCATTCTTTCATTTCCGATTGCGTCCGCGCAAATCATGTCCACCTTCACACCATCTATTTGACACCGGCATCGCTGTGCGAGATCTAACCGGCTCAAAAGCTAAGCATCCTCGGTGCCAGCCGAACTCTTATCGCCACGCTTTGCGCTTGCTATCCCCTTGCGTCTGTGCCGCCACTCACCTGATGAACCTAAGCCGAGCAACTTTGAAATCGCCTCTCCGACCTGGCGCACGGCTATATAACTCAAACCTTTCAACTCACCCCCAAAGCGTCCTCCGTTGGGATATAACGGACCAAAGCAAGTTTTGAACCCAAGCCTTTCCATCTCAAGCAATCTCCTCTCAGGGAGCGGCACTGGGCGAACTTCACCGCCAAGACCTACCTCGCCAAATGCAGCTACTCCTCTCGGTATCACTACATCATACCGGCTGGATGCAATTGCCAAAGCTGCAGGCAGGTCAAGCGCTGACTCGGTTACCCTTATTCCACCCGCTACATTGATGTAAACATCCTGATCACCAAGGCGAACATCGGCACGCCTCTCAAGGACGGCTATAAGAATACAAGCCCTGTTGTAATCCATACCTGTTACAAGCCTTCTTGGCGCTCCAAAGTATGTCGGGGCAACAAGCGCTTGCACCTCAAGCAAGAGCGGGCGCTTACCTTCAATAACCGCTGCAGCCATGTTCCCTGATGTCTCAACTTGTGAACCTGAGAGCAAATACTCGGATGGGTTTGTCACCGGCTCCAAACCGTCTTCGGTCATCTTAAACAACCCAACTTCGCCAACCGGACCAAACCTGTTCTTCGTCACACGCAACAGCCGCAGCGCATAATGCTGGTCGCCCTCCATGTAGAGAACGGTATCAATCATGTGCTCAAGCACTTTTGGACCGGCTATCACACCTTCCTTTGTGACATGTCCGATCATGAAGATTGATGTGCCAGTTACTTTAGCCATGCGAACAAGCTCAGATGCGCATTCTCTCACCTGGCTAACACTTCCCGCCGCCGATACAAGCTCCGGATGAACCATTGCCTGTATTGAATCAACGACAACGATTGATGGTTTGAGGCGCTCAATCTCTTCACACACTAATGTCACATCGGTGTCTGGAAGAATCATTATTGACGGTGATGCAACTTTGAGCCTATCTGCACGCATCGCAATTTGCTCAATTGACTCCTCTGCAGCCACATATAGCGCTGAGCGTTCTTTATCAATGCTCAGGAAGGAGTGAAGCATTTGAAGCATGAGCGTTGATTTGCCTATGCCTGGTTCGCCGCCAAGGAGGACGGTGCTGCCTCTCACGACTCCACCGCCTAACACCCTGTCAATTTCGTCAATACCGCTCCGCTCACGAACAAACCCCCTTTTCACAATCGCAGTTATTGGCTCTGCCTTTTGACGGAGCGTTATATCCAGCTTGCGTTCGTCCGAAGCGCTTCCCACCAACTCCTCAACAAAGGAATTGTAGGAGGAACATTCGGGGCACCTGCCAAGCCACTGCTCACTTTGGAAGCCGCATTCCTGACAGATGAATTTTGAGCGCAGCTTTGGCATTACGCTCACCCGTTGCGTTTCATTATGCTAAGAGCCAATTGCAATTTTGTCACAAGACAAATCCATGCGGCATTGGTGGCTTTTAAAGGTCCGCTATAAAGTTGCATTTGACAACATCTCTCAATGCAGGCAAAATGAAGAGTGCCACAGAGTAATAGTGGCGGAAGAAAGGGCAAAGGTGTGCCCAGCCACGCTAAGCGGGGAGCTAGCCGTGCCCTGAACCCGCAATCGGCTATAGCGGGGCTGAATTCCCGCCCGAGGCTATTGCCTGTGGAAACGAACTGCAAATGTCGGCGTTGAAGGTTGGGTCCTGCGCAACGGCAAGGTGTGAACCCCCCAGGTCCGGAAGGAAGCAAGGGTAAGCACCCAATGGCGTGTGCCGCAGGGTAGCCTGGCTGGAGTTGGCATTTGCAGTTACGCCCGTGGGCGATTGTCGACGGTGGGTGCGTGGCTGGGCTTATTCATGCCTGAAAAAGGCTACTTTGAGCAACTGCTTTTTAAGGGGTGACTGTTCATGCCATCTATTCCCGACGAGGAAATTATGAAGCTGCGCCCCATGTGCAACTGTTGCAAGAAGAGACTCACAAGGATAATACTGCCAAACACCCCTTGGAATGAATCTGGGCAGTATCTATTTCACTGTCTCATCTCAGGCAAAGTGACACCGATACGAGACATTGAGTATGTGATACGCACTGGAAGACAAGAGCCAGAGACAATTGAGGATGCAATTGAGAAGCCACCAGAGATGGCATAAGGTGAAGATGCTGTAGCATTTATCAACCGAAACTTGATGGAAGCCATCCATCAACCGTCAGTGACTTGCTTTTGTGGCTCGAAAAGGATGATGCGCTAAACTATCGCTTTGAACCTTTAAGCGCAGAGGCTAAGCTTAACTTGATATTTGTTGATGTGGGAGTAAAGGTGCGCTCCATATGCTTTGAGAAGTAGCGGACTATACTCTGCCACCATTTTTGCATTGCCCATGCTGTTAACACTACTGTCATCTGCAAGGTGTTGGATGAGGGCGCTGAGCAACCGAAGCCTTTGTTGGTTTTGTTTCAAGCTTTGTTAATCAATCACAGAAGGAGGGGTCAAAGGTGGCTATTATGACCATGCGAGAGCTGCTTGAAGCTGGCGTGCACTTTGGGCACTTGACAAGGCGTTGGAATCCGAAGATGCGCCAATACATTTACGAGGAGCGCAATGGCATCCACATTGTGGATTTGCGCAAAACATTGCATTGCCTTGAAGTCGCATACAACTTCGTTAGGGATAAGGTAGCTCAGGGGGCTATAGTTTTGTTTGTTGGGACGAAACGGCAGGCGCAGGAGATAATTGAAGAGGCTGCAAAGAGCTGCGGCATGTTCTATGTTAGCCAAAGGTGGCTTGGTGGTATGCTCACAAACTTTGAAACGATAAGGTCAAGGGTTGAACGGCTGAAGCAACTTCGCAGCATGGAGGAGAGCGGCATACTTGACATGCTGCCAAAGAAGGAGAGCAAACGCCTGCAGGAGGAAAAGGCAAAGCTTGAGAGGTTTCTTGGTGGAATTGAGGGTATGGATCGTCTGCCAGACTTGCTCTATATCGTGGACATAAGGCGTGAGAATATAGCTGTGAGGGAGGCGAACAAGCTTGGCATACCCATAGTGGCAATAGTGGATACGAATTGTGACCCAGAAGTTGTTGACTATCCCATACCTGGCAACGATGATGCCATACGCTCGCTTCGCCTAATCACAATGAAGATCGCCGAGGCTGTAAATGAAGGGCGCAGGATGAGAGAGGCAATGCTTGCCGAGATGGTCGGAGTGCAACCGGAAGAGATTGCTCAAGCTACAGCAATGCTGCAGCCAGAAGTTGAAGTGGCTCAACCTGCGGAGGGTGTGGAACAACTGAGCGTATCAATGGGGGCACAAAGTGTTGAGGACATTGAAGGTGAGTTTGAGGCAGCACCACAGGAGTTCTACGGGGAGATTGATGTTAAGCTGACGGAAGAGGAGGAAGAAGAAGAGGAAGGGGAGGAAGAAGAGGAAGAGGAGGAAGAAGAGGAAGAAGAGGAAGAAGAGGAGGAAGAAGAGGAAGAAGAGGAAGGACGATAGTGAGTTAAGTGCAACCTTCAAATCCAACCAAGTCCTAAGGTGTAGGTTGGCTGCATTGAGGTATTAGTTGTGCACCACATCGCAAAAGGGGGGAAGGAGTAAATGAAGGTGAGCGTTGAAGAGGTGAAGAGGCTGCGTGAGATGACTGGTGCTGGCGTAATGGATTGCAAGCGTGCTCTTGAGATGGCAGAGGGTGACTTTGAGAAGGCGATTGAGATATTGCGTGCTGAGGGATTGGCGAAAGCCGAGAAGCGCTCCGGAAGGGTTACATCAGAGGGTGTCATCACAAGTTATATTCACACTGGCGGAAGGATAGGTGCAATGGTTGAGCTTGATTGCGAATCCGACTTTGTGGCACGCACAGATGAGTTCAGGCGCCTGGCATATGAGTTGGCAATGCAGGTTGCGGCTATGGATCCGAAATACATCTCACGCCATGACATACCTGAGGAAGTTATAGAGAGCCAAAAGAGGGCATATAGAACGCACGCCATTGCAGAGGGCATACCAGAGGACATGATTGAAGAGGTTGTAAATGAGCGCCTTGAAAGTTTCATACAAGAGGTGTGCTTGCTTGAGCAGCCATACATAAGAGACGAGACACGCACTGTCGGTGAGCTGATTAAAGAGATGATAGCGCGCCTTGGGGAGAACATAGTTGTTAGAAGGTTTGTAAGATTCGCGGTTGGGCAATAAGATGGTAGCTTGCTTGACCATGATAAAAGGTGAGGGTAATGGGCGATGAGGTAACGCAGCAACCAAAATACAAGCGAGTGCTCTTAAAGGTGAGCGGTGAAGTGCTTGCTGGTGGCAGAGGGTTTGGCATTGACCCGCAGGTGCTTCAGCGCATAGCAAGCGAGATAATGGAACTGCATATGATGGGTGTTGAGATGGGCATAGTGATCGGCGGCGGAAACATATTCCGGGGGCTGAAGGATGCAGCAAGGTATGCTATAAAGCGCGTGACCGGAGATTATATCGGTATGCTTGCAACTGTCATAAACGCTCTTGCGCTTCAAGATGCCATTGAAAACCTCGGGGCAGAAACAAGGGTGATGACAGCAATTGAGATGAGAGATGTGGCGGAGCCATACATACAGCGAAGGGCGTTAAGGCATCTTGAGGTGGGGCGAATTACAATATTTGCGGCTGGGACAGGTAACCCGTTCTTTACCACTGACACAGCTGCTTCTTTGAGGGCGTTACAGATAGGCGCTGAAGTTGTGTTAAAGGGGACGGATGTTGATGGAGTGTTTGATAGGGATCCAGACGAGTATCCGAACGCGCGCAAGTTTGACGAGATAACACATGTTGAAGCATTAAGGCTCGGTGTCAAGGTGTTGGATGCCGCCGCGATATCGCTGTGCCACGAGAGCAACATACCCATCATAGTCTTCAACATCTGTGTCCCTGGCAACTTAAAGCGAGTTATCTTGGGCGAACCTGTCGGAACAATAGTGCGCTCATGAGCCATTGTTGTATGTGGATTGACGCCCACTGAGTAAATTGCCCTCAATGGCAAACATCGTCGCCATGATAAACAAGCGAATTTGCAGATTGGGGTGGTGAAGATGCACGAGGCAATTAAGGCTCTGCTGAATGATGCCGAACAAAGGATGAAGAAAGCCGTTGAGGCAACTGCAAGCAACCTTGCGATGCTGCGCACAGGGAGGGCAACACCGGCATTGCTTGACCATATACGGGTTGAATATTACGGAACAATGTATCAGCTAAAGCAGCTTGCAACAATAACTGCGCCAGAACCGAGGCTGCTCATAATAGCCCCTTGGGATAAAAGCCTGATTGATTCAATACAGAGAGCCATCCTGGGCTCCGATATAGGGCTTACGCCTTCAACCGATGGAAATGTCATTAAAGTGCCGATACCGCCGCTTACAGAGGAACGAAGACACGAGCTTGTCAAGCTCACGAACAAGAGGGCTGAAGAGGGCAAGGTAGCAGTCAGGAATGTTAGAAGGGACATACTTGAGGAATTGCGCAAGCTTGAAAAGGAGCAAAGCATCTCAGAGGATGAAGTGAGAAGGGCGAGAAGTGAGCTTGACAAAATCACCTCAAAGCACATTGATGAAATTGAGGCGCTGCGAAAAGCAAAAGAGCAAGAGATATTGGAGGGGTAGGCTTACGACAATGAGCGCCGGATATCGGCTGACAGATGGAAATCTAATAGACACGATTGGGCTTAAGGTTGAAGAGGCTTTGGAAATGCTTCACAGAGCTGGCGTTAGAGGAATTGAAATTTTTCAGACGGAGCCACCAAGCCATCCTCATAAGAGCGATATCGTTCGTGTGGTAGCTCAAAGGGATGAAGGCAATAGAATAAAACTCATCGTCTCAACAGAGGCATACATTCAGCCATACAGACGAATTGGGGGAAACAGGGATGAAGCTGCAGAGCCAAATATCACGGATGTGCGCAGCTGAATTTATAACCATGTGTGAGGGATTGACCGAAGAAGAATGCCTCAATTTGATTGACCGAAGTAGGTTGCCGAGGCACATTGCCATCATAATGGACGGCAACAGGCGCTGGGCAAAGGAAAGGAATATAGCCATACTAAACGGGCATAGGGCTGGGGCAAGAGCCACAAGACAGGTTGTTGAGGCGTGTGTTGAGCTTGGTATCCCGATACTCACGCTGTATGCTTTCTCAACTGAGAATTGGCAGCGCCCGGCGCCGGAAGTGAAGGGATTGATGCACTTAATTGAAATGACGCTGCGCAGAGAGAAATACGAATTGCACCGCAATGGTATTCAGATACGACACATCGGTCTAAGAGACAGGTTGCCAAGTTCACTTTTGAGGGAACTTGACGATACGGTTGCACTCACCCGTGATAACAAACGAATGATTTTAAACCTCGCCATAAATTACGGTGGGAGGCAGGAGATATTAAGTGCGGTAAGGCGACTGGTAAAGGATGCTATTGAGGGTAAGACCAAACCTGATGCTATTGATGAGGTGACTTTCCAAAGCTACCTGTTCACAAACAGTTTGCCAGACCCAGACCTGTTAATCCGCACAGCTGGTGAACAAAGAATAAGCAACTTCCTGCTCTGGCAGCTTGCCTATACCGAATTCTTCATTGCCCCAATTTACTGGCCGGACTTCACAAGGAAGCACCTTTACATAGCCATACTTTCCTATCAGGCGCGTGAAAGGCGTTTTGGAGGTGTAGTTCCAATTGATGCAAAGGACACAGCTAAGTAAGCTGCTATCTGCTATATCATTCGCGCTTGTGGCTGCCGACATTAAATTCTCAATGTTTGGGATACCTACAGCGCTTCTTTGCCTTTTCCTCGCATATGCTATATCGTGGGAGCTTGCTCATCTGTTCAGGGTGAAGTGGAACGCATATACATCGGAATCATCCTCAACGAGCATCTCGCTGATTTTAGTTGGTGCCCTATTTTACTTCGGGTGCACTGATAAAGCCGTCGCCACACTCATACAAACGCACGGTCAAAACACCGTCTACGGTTCTATCCAATGGAGGCTGAACGAATTGACGCTTGTAGCTTTGAGCATGGGCATGATGATGGGGGCACTCGTTTTAGCTGCCACTATTGTTTCATACGTTGTTGATGCATGGAGTCAAAGGAAGCCAATCATGGTTGTGCTTGGGACAGCGTCAAGCGTTCTCGTGGGGCTGACTGTTGGTATACCATTTGGGTTGGCAGTCACAATGATTGCCCCGAAGGAGAGCGCACTATCATTGCTTTCCCTGATCGGTGGGGTAAGCGTAGCGAACTTGTTGAAAGCCGATGATGAAGCCAACAGCCAAAGCAGTCAAAGATACAGATTTTTGAGCCCCATTGCTGGAGGGTTGTTTTCGGCGTTAGTTGCCGGCATTCTAATAAACAGCATGTTGGAATCTGCAAAGTTGTTTGCGCTCGTCACATTCGGCGTAATGGCGCAGCAGCGATTATTGTCGGGGTTGGGCATAGAGCAAGTTCCAGAGAATGTTCCAAAGATCTTGTCAGTAGGCATCGGCTTTTATGCGCGCCATTTCCTCGCTATCGGAGTATGCGCATCAGCGGCAATGCTTTTAAAGCTTTTGTGAAGCAATCATTCCTTAGCGAACAGGGGTTGCGCAGTTAGCATTGTTTTGAGTGGGCGGACGATGGTCTGCCTGAAAAGCAAGTTAGAGACGCTTCGAACAACGCGCAAACATTTTAATTGGCACAAAGTGGTGATGGACGATAGTCCGCCTTTGTAAGCATGTTCTGTGCGCTCCCATCACCATGTCATCTTGTAAAATGGCATTTGTAGTCCCACTGCGAGGTGATATCCACTGATGGATAGCTTGTTACCGCTGCTGAAGTCTTTCCTTATACCGATACTTGTCCTTGGGTTTGTTGTGCTCGTTCACGAAGCTGCGCACTTCTTTGCAGCGTTGAAGGTCAGGATGAGGGTGATTGAATTTTCTATCTTCCTTGGTCCGGTAATTTGGACGAGGCTTATCGGTGGAATAAGATATTCCATTCGCGCCATCCCGTTCGGCGGATATGTGCGCATATTCGGTATGGAGCTTGACGAGCCAAGCGTGTTAGCTTCACCCGAGGCTTTCCACAATCGCCCGGTCAAGCACAGGATGGTTGTGCTCCTTTCCGGTTCGCTTGCTAACCTCATCACAGCATTTGCACTGCTGTTCATTTATGGCATGGCAATGAGCGGTTTAAGGAGCACCAATGTTGTTGCAAGAGTGGCTACAAATATGCCAGCTGCAAAAGCGGGGATCAAACCCGGCGACAGAATCGTCGGTGTAAACGGATTGAGTATTAAGCTGACAGATGAATGGCTCAGGCTCGCAAAGGGCATCGGGGGCAAGCGCAGCAGCAATGTCAGATTCAGGGTGCTGCGAGGGGGGAAGGAGATTGAATGCATGGCGAAAGCGCTGCGCCACAGCGATGTGCTTCTTTCCATAAACGGCATTGGTAGGAATGATGTTGACATACTCATTGGAGCAATATCTGAAAGCCCGGCAAAGCGAATCACTTTTACGGTGTTGCGGGAAGGCAAACCGATCACCTTGAGCGTTGTTCCCACAGCAGTTGAGGAAGTTGAGATAAAGGAGGTTGAGCGCAAGGGGGGAAGAGAAGGAGCACAAGCAATATCCGAGACAAAGGTTGTAAAGAGAAAGCGCGGCATAATCGGGGTTGAATTCCTTCAAGTTCCCTCTGATAAACCAGTGCCGCTAATGAAACGCATATTAGATGGGGCAGTAATCGCGGCGGGCGAGTGCATTCGCATCACTTACGGGATCGCAATGCTATTTGCAAGGCTGGCAGAGCTTCATCACGCTGTCGGCGGTCCGATACGCATATTCTGGGAGTTAAAAGAACAGGCGTGGATGAGTTTCTTTCTGCAATTGCGCTTAATCGGAATGCTGAGTTACATAGTTGGGTTGCTCAATCTGATCATTCCGATACTGCCACTTGACGGCGGAAGGTTAGCACTTTTGTTTGCCGAGGCTTTATCAGGGCAGCGCATAAACCCAAAATGGGAGTTAAACATGACACTCATAGGTATCGCTTTTCTGCTCGGGTTAACACTGCTCATAAGCGCAAGGGACATTGGATACATACTCAGACGGATCACTGGAGCATGGTAATGCTTGACGAAGGGGAAAATTAACCGCTGCAACTCGCCGGGGGTTGATCGCCGTGAGAGCATCGCAGCTATATTTCCCAACATTGCGTGAGCCTCCATCCGAAGCCGAGCTTATAAGCCACAAGCTTTTGACGAAAGCCGGTTTCATAAGGCGTGTCGCTATGGGGATATATGCATACTTGCCATTGGGCTATCGTTCGCTTGAAAAGATTGCCCGCATAGTCCGTGAGGAAATGAATGCCATCTGTGCTCAGGAAATTTTTATGCCGGCACTTCATCCGGCAAACCTTTGGGAGGAAACCAAAAGGTGGGATGAGTGCGATGAAATATTGTTCAAATTGCGAGATAGGCAAGAGCGCCCGTTTTGTCTTGGACCAACACACGAAGAAGTTGTAACTGACTTGGTCAGACGAGATGTTCATTCTTACAGGCAGCTACCCATCATCCTCTATCAGATTCAAGTCAAATTCCGAGACGAACCTCGCCCAAGAGGCGGTTTGATGCGTGCGCGTGAGTTCACGATGAAGGATGCCTACTCGTTTGATAAGGACGAAGATGGACTTGAAAAAAGCTACCAAGCTATGGTGAGGGCATACAAACGGATCTTTTACAGGTGCGGTTTGAGAGCCATACCAGTTGAAGCTGAAGCCGGTGTTATTGGCGGGACTGAGAACCTTGAGTTCATGGTGCTCTCTGACAGCGGCGAAGATAAGATGCTCATATGTAGCAGTTGTGGGTATGCTGCCAATCAGGAGCGCGCTGAGAGACGAAAGCCGTTTGAAGAACCGATTAACATGTATCATCAAGATACCATGCTCCCTTTGGAGAAGGTTTTCACGCCAAACCGAAAAACGGTTGCGCAGGTGACGGATTATCTTGGGGTGAGTGCGGAGAAGCTTGTTAAGACGCTCATATACATAGCTGATGGAAAGCCTTTGGCGGTGCTCATTCGCGGCGATGCGGAATTGAACGAGTCAAAGCTGCGCCGCTTGCTCGGTGTGCCGAATGTGCGCATGGCTGATCCGGACGAGATAAGAGGACTCACCAAAGCGGATGTGGGTTACTCAGGTCCGATTGGGTTGAGCGGTGTTGAAATGATAGCGGATTATGACATAGCCGAGATGCGCAACTTTGTCACTGGCGCAAATGAGGATGACCATCACTTCATCAATGTCAATTGGGGCAGGGACTTTGAAGTAACACGGTTTGCCGACTTGCGATTTGCCAAGGATGGCGATGGCTGCCCAAGGTGCGACAGCGGTCTATTGCATCTCAGAAATTGCATTGAAGTCGGGCATGTCTTTAAGCTGGGGACAAAATATAGCGATTCCATGAATGCGAAGTTTGTTGATGAGGATGGAGTTGAGAGACCGTTCATCATGGGTTGTTATGGGATAGGCGTTAGCCGAATACTTGCGGCAGTAGTTGAAGTGAGCCACGATGAGGATGGGATCATCTTCCCGATAACCGTGGCGCCATATGAGTTGTGGATGATCCCGATTGATATGAATGACGACGATATAGCCGGGGCTGCAGAATGCCTCTACAGCGAACTGATCCAAGCTGGCGTTGAGGCAGTTATTGACGATAGGGATGAACGACCGGGTGTGAAGTTTAAGGATGCAGACCTAATCGGAGCACCAATTCAGATCATCATCGGGAGGACTTACAAAGAGAGGGGTTGCATAGAGGTCAGGCTTCGGAGGGACAAAAAGCCATCGCTTGTCAGTGCGAAGGAAGCATTGGGGCACATCTTGCAGCTGCGCTCAACGCTGTATGAGGAACTGATGCCGAGGGATTGAAAGCCCCCTGTCAGCGAGCCGCCAAAAGGATATATGGCAGGCTAATTGAGGGAGGTGCCTTTGTTTGTGCACCTTACAGAACCAACTGTTGGCGAGACCGTTCTTCGCCTCGCGTTGACTATCGCTCTATGCGCTTTGATAGGTGCTGAAAGGGAAGCGAGGGAAAGACCGGCAGGTTTGAGGACACATGTTCTCGTTGGGCTTGGTTCGTGCCTATTTATGATGGTCTCAATTGCAATTGCAGTCCAGTCTGGCAATCCGGGGGCAGACCCGGCACGAATAGCTGCAAATGTCGTTACAGGGATCGGCTTCCTCGGAGCTGGCACAATATGGCTTCGTGGCGATGTTATTCGTGGCTTGACTACGGCTGCAAGCATATGGGCTACCGCAGCGATTGGGCTGTGTGTTGGTATGGGTTGGTATTTCCCGGCAGTGATCTCAACTCTGCTCACCTTTGCCTCATTAACGCTGTTGAGGCTTGCCGAGAGAAAATGGTTCGGGAAGGGTGAAAGATATCCTGTAGTTATGCGCTGCACATACGAGCCGCATCCATTTGCCATTGATGAGATATTGCAATCGCTGACCGCCCTAAAAGCCCATATAACAAGGATTGAATTCACAGCATCAACTGATGGCACCGAAAGAGTTGCTAGAATAGCAGCTAACTTGCCGGCTCAAGTGACGCCATACGAAGTTGCGAGAGTGCTTCAGCGTCTCAGTTTCATCAGGGTCATTGAGTGGGAGTAGAGGATAACAATCTCATGAGGACCGCTTCGCGCCTTACTACGAACCCTTTTCCTCTCATTGTTTTATGGCAACATCCTTTCGGGGCGACCTTCAAGTGCTCTTTTAATATCCTCATCAAGCACTTCAATGGTTATCTTGCCCTCGCGCAATTCCTTAAGCGCCATTATGACTGGGTTTCCCTCAAGGGGTTGATTTAGAAAGGCAGCCTCTTGAATCAAGCTGCGCGCCCTTTGAGCAACGGCAAGGGTGTAAAGATACTTGTTTCTTATGCCCTTTGAGGTGGCACGAAACACGTCGTCAAGTGACATCAAAAAATTCACCTCCCTGTCTCAGCTTTATATCAGTTGGGCACGGCTTCATCAGCCGTGCCCATTAGAGCAATTACGACTTCTTACCCTTCTCCTTCTCCTCCTCCGGTTTCTCAGCAATGAGCGCTTCAGTGTTTAAAATGAGCGTAGCTATACTAACAGCGTTCTCAAGCGCTGTGCGCACAACCTTGAGTGGGTCAACTATGCCAGCCTGCATCATATCAACGAATTCTCCCCTCTGAGCATCAAAGCCCATGTTGCCATCCCTGTTCATAACCTCATCAACTACGATGGTTCCGTCGTAGCCGGCATTCTCAGCAATCTGGCGAAGCGGTGCCTCAAGCGAGTTGAGGACAATGCGGTAGCCGACTTTCTCGTCTTCAGGTGCCTCAAAATCCATACCCTTAAGCTCGGCCTTTGCCCTGATGAGTGCCACGCCACCACCCGGAAGTATGCCCTCTTCAACTGCTGCTCTTGAGGCGTTCAAAGCGTCTTCAAAGCGATGCTTCTTCTCCTTTAGCTCCGTCTCCGTTGGAGCTCCAACCTTGATAACGGCAACTCCACCGGCAAGCTTTGCAAGCCTCTCCTCAAGCTTCTCACGGTCATAGTCGGACTCCGTCTCTTGGATCAGTCTTCGTATTTGCTCAATACGAGCTGCTATTGCCTCTTTTGAGCCGCCGCCCTCAATTATCGTTGTCTTCTCTCGCTCAACCACAACTCTCTTTGCGGTGCCCAAGTCGCTCAGGTTTATGTTCTCAAGCTTGATACCCAAGTCCTCGCTGAAGAAGCGCCCTCCGGTGAGTATTGAGATATCCTCCATGATAGCCTTTCTGCGCTCCCCAAAAGCTGGCGCTTTGACAGCACAACACTGTATCACACCGCGAAGCTTATTAACTACAAGCGTAGCCAGAGCATCGCCTTCAACATTCTCGGCTATGATTAGAATTGGGCGACCTACCCTTGCCACTTTCTCAAGGAACGGCACCAAGTCAAGCGCCGAAGTTATTTTTTTCTCGTGAACGAGGATGAGCGGCTCCTCAAGAACACATTGCATGTTTTCAGCATCTGTGATGAAATACGGCGATATGTAGCCTTTGTCAAATTGCATTCCTTCAACGACTTCAACCGTCGTTTGCGTGCCCTTTGCTTCCTCAACTGTAATAACGCCGTCCTTGCCAACCTTATCCATCGCCTCAGCAATGACATGCCCTATCTCAGGATCATTTCCAGCTATGGTCGCCACATGCTTTATCTCTTCCTTTGTCTCAACATCAACGGCGAGCTTTCTAAGATGTTCAGTCACATCCCTCAAAGCCCTCTCCATGCCCTTCTTCAAGAACACCGGATTAACACCAGCGGCAACAGCTTTCATGCCTTCCTTTAGCATCGCGTATGCGAGCACCACTGCTGTCGTTGTCCCGTCGCCGGCAACATCGTTTGTCTTTGACGCCACCTCACGCATGAGCTGTGCGCCCATGTTTTCAAACTTGCCCTCAAGCTCTATTTCCTTTGCCACTGTAACGCCATCTTTGCTCACGGATGGTGCTCCCCACCTCTTATCAAGCACGACATTCCTTCCTCTCGGTCCGAGTGTCACGGCTACAGCCTCTGCAACTGCTCTTGCGCCACTAAATAATGCTTGCCTTGCCTGCTCGCTGAACAGCAGCTGCTTTGCCGCCATCGTTCTTTCACCTCCAACTTCTCAAGGTTGTGGGCACCCATAAGGGCGCGTGGCGGCATTGGCGGTTGCCAAACGAGTTAGCTGAGGGAGAATCGGCTTAATCCTCAATTATGGCATAGATGTCATCGGCGCTGAGGATCACATGCTTTTCCCCATCCAGCTTTATCTCGGTGCCAGCATACTTTGAGAAGATAACCTTGTCGCCAACCTTCACATTAATGGGGATGACCTTGCCCTCATCGGTCACTTTGCCATCACCCACCGCAACGACGATGCCGCGCTGCGGTCTCTCCTTTGCCGTATCGGGGAGATAAATCCCGCCGGCGGTCTTCTCCTCTTCCTCCTCAACCTTGATGAGCACCTTATCACGAAGCGGCTTTATTTTCATCGCTCATTCACCTCCCATCAGCGCATTGATGCTATGCAAACACAAATTTGCCCTCTCATAAAGGACGCTAAGGGATTCGTTCACCGCCAAGAGGTTAAGAGGCGTAGCAGCCATTTAATTATAATGCAGCGGGTTTGAAAAATGTAAAGTCAGCTCCCCTTAGCCACTCAGCTTAGCTAACTCAACGCAAAGCTATAGTTAGTGAGGTGGTTAAGACATCCTCATTTGCACAGCGGTGCAAGTTAGGCGATAATAAGGTTGTGGCAAAGGGCGTTTCCAGATCAAGTTTGGCATGTCTTGGGAATGAACGACTATCACAGTTTGGAGGGTGCAAAGAGCCATGCGCAATGACAAGGTTGCTGAGATGCTTGAGGAACTCGGTGACCTCAAGGAGATACTTGGCGAGAACCCGTTTAAGGTGCGCGCATACAGAAGAGCTGCGGAGGCAATAAGGCGATTAACCACCCCAATTGAAGAAATGGTTGAGCAAAACAAGCTAAGCGAGATAGACGGAGTTGGTGAAAGCTTGGCTGCAAAGATAACCGAATTTATCCGGACAGGTAAGGTTAGGGAGCTTGAGGAGTTGAGGGGCAAGGTGCCGCCATCTCTGCGCGCATTTTTGGACATACCTGATATGGGACCAAGAACGGCATGGCTTGTTTATGAACGCCTCGGAATAACGACAATTGAGGAGCTGGAAAGGGCTGCGAGGGAGGGAAGATTGCGCCACTTGCCCGGTATGGGTCCGAAGAAGGAGGAGAACATAATTCGTGGCATACAGCTACTCAAAACGACTGCTCAGCGCGTGCGCCTTGATATCGCTTGGAAGATTGCCGATTACATCATCGGCGAGCTCGTTTTGCTCCCGCAGGCGAAATTAATACTTCCAGCCGGCAGCCTGCGCAGAATGAAGGAAACAATAGGCGATGTGGACATACTTGTGGCTACAAACGATTCTGAGCCGGTGATGGACAAGTTTGTAAGCTTGGATGGAGTTAGGGATGTGCTTGCCAAGGGCACGACTAAGTCAAGTGTCCTGTTTGAACATGGTCTTCAAGTTGATGTGCGTGCGGTTCATCCGGAGTCATTTGGTGCAGCCGCACAATATTTCACAGGCTCAAAAGACCACAACATATCGTTGAGGGAGCGCGGGATAAAGCTCGGGTTGAAGATAAATGAGTATGGTGTATTCAGGGAGCCAACGGATGAGAAAATAGCCGGCGAAACTGAGGAGGGAGTATACGAGGCGCTCGGCTTGCTCTGGATACCGCCCGAGATGCGAGAGAACAGGGGTGAGATTGAAGCTGCAGAGAGGAGGGCAATACCATCGCTCATTGAGTTGGATGACATACGCGGCGACTTACACATTCATTCAAACTGGAGCGACGGTTCGGAGACAATTGAGGCGTTGGCAAAGGCAGCTGTTGAAATTGGTTATGAATACATTGCCATAACTGATCATTCACCACCGCTTGGTTGGGGCGTCAAGCCTGAAGACCTCAGACGGCAGATAACTCAGATAAGGAAGCTAAACGAGCATCTGAATGACATCCTAATATTGACTGGTGTTGAGGTTGACATACTCCATGACGGGACACTCGCACTTGATGATGAGTTGCTGAGTGAGTTTGATGTAGTCATCGCCTCAATACACTCGCAAATGAAGATGAGCGCACAGAAGATGACGGAACGCATCCTTAGGGCTATGGAGAATCCGTATGTGAACATCATTGGGCATCCAACTGGAAGGCTGATCGGGCAGAGGGAGCCATACGAGGTTGATATGGAGGCGATAGTAAAGCGCGCCGCAAGTGAAGGAATAGCGCTTGAGATAAATGCGAGCCCAGAGAGGCTTGACCTCAAGGACGAACATGCTCGCATGTGTAAGGACTATGGTGCGCCAATCGCAATAGGCACGGATGCACACGCCATAGTCCACCTTGAGTTCATGAAGTATGGTGTTGGCACTGCACGGCGTGGGTGGCTTGAACCGAGCGATGTCATAAACACAAAGCCGGTAAAGGCGGTGCGTGAGTTTTTGATTCAGCGCCGCCCAAGCAGACGCTCAAGGAAAGGGTGATATAAATGGGCAGCAGGCACAGGGACTTCCTATCGGTAACCGATTTGGAAGCGGAAGAAGTTGAGACGGTATTTCAATGGGCGAGCGAATACAAAGCCGACACTGTTAAAGAGGGGCTCAAAGAGCCGTTGCTGCATAGGGCTGTAGCGATACTTTTTGAGAAGCCCTCTTTAAGGACGAGGGTGACATTTGAACTTGCAGTAAAGCATCTTGGCGGACACCCAATTGTGCTCACACAAGCTGAGGTTGGAATCGGCACAAGAGAGGCTGTCAAAGATATAGCGCTAAACCTTGAGAGATGGGTTGATATGATAGTGGCGAGAGTTTACAGGCATGAGACGCTTGAGGAGATGGCGCATTGGGCAGCTATCCCGGTCATAAATGCCCTGTCGGATATTGAGCATCCATGTCAGGCGCTTGCAGACCTGTTCACACTGAAGGAGCGTTACGGCGAGCTTACGGGCAGGCATCTTGTCTTCATCGGCGACGGATACAATGTAGCTCACTCGCTCATGCTTCTATGCGCCATGCTTGGGGTGAATGTTTCCGTCATCACACCGAAAGGTTACGAGCCCAAGGAAGAAATCTTTAAGCGAGCTGTTAGCATTGCGAGCGCGACTGGTGCAAGCGTAAATGTCGGCAACGAGCCCAAAGACGCGCTTAAGAATGCCGATGCAATCTACACGGATGTTTGGGTGAGCATGGGGCAGGAACAAGAGGCACAAAGGCGCAAGGCGGACTTTGCCCCTTATCAAGTTAATGAGAGGTTGCTTGAGTTAGCTCCGAAGCATGCAATAGTAATGCATTGCCTGCCAGCGCACAGGGGCGAAGAGATAACCGATGATGTGCTTGATTCGGATAGGTGCGTTGCCCTTGAACAGGCAGAGAATAGATTGCACACGCAGAAGGCGCTCCTTGCGCTCATAGCGCATAGTGTTTGAAATGCTTGCCCTATAAGTTGGGGCAATTTAAGATTTGGTCGGGCAATGCAGCGATTATGATTTGGCAGCAGTTTTACAGTTCTAAATGGATGAGGTGCGGCGCTGCCCCAATCAGGGAGGTAATCTAAAAGTGGAATTAAAGCCTCAGCCTGAAATGCAACTGCGCACATTCACATACCGAAAATATGCGAGCGCTTGGATAGTCATTCTCTTCTTTGTTTGGGTATTCGGCGTGATGGCTCAGGTCACCATAATGTGGTTCCCGTTTGAGAGCCCAATGGAGACAAGGACTATGTTCATCCTCCTGCTCGCCTCATTCGGCTTCGGGATCTACTGCTCGTATCTTGTCATCGTGAACATGACTGCAGTGCTCCTACTTGATGAACAGAAAATTACTTATCGCGACAGGTATGTGAAGGTGAGCTTGCGCTGGGAGGATGTCTGTGAAATGACAACGCGTTGGATCAGGGGTAAAGATGGGAGAGCAATTTACTTCAAACTCGGCTTGCGCTCAATAGATGGTTGGGAGGAGCTGCAAAGGCTCGTCATAGAGAGAGCCTCGTTGAAAGAGGTGATAAAACGGAAGCTGCCCATAATCGGAGAGATGATTGTCCATGCAAGGCGCTCCGAACAATAAATCAGCGTGTAACTTGGGATGGTGCACTTTCGCCCCCCAACTTAAGTGCAGGATGAGCATTTCGCCCATGAAAACTTTTTGAGGATATGCTCCCTGTGCTGGAACCTCACCTTAAGGCAATCTTTCACGGGCTTGATGTGAACTGCTGTTGGCTGAAGCCGACGGCTCCCTGCGCCCGTTATTCTAAGGTGCCAAGTATGGCAATTCAACCTCATCCTCGTATGGGACAATTAGCATTCGCCCAACTTTTGATGAGCGTTCTGCAAGCTCCATTATGGCGATCGTGCGTCTTGCCTGCTCTGGCTTGACGATGAGCGGCTCACCGTAGAGCAGGTGAGCAGCTATGTTCTCGTAATACGATTGCCAACGGGATTCCTTGTATGGGACTTTTGCTTCGGCGCGCAATCCGTTAATGAATGTGTTGACGGTAAGTGTTCCCTCACCCCAATCAACGATAGCTCCTCTTGTGCCGAGGATGAACCAGCGCGGCTTTCTTGCAGCTGCTGTGTGTGAGAGTTGAACATAAGCCACAGCACCGCCCTCAAACTTGATTACAGCTTCCACATTATCCTCGTTGGTCACATCGTTCCAGACCAGCTTATGGAAGAAACCGCCGACAGCCAAAATTCGCCTTTGCATCACACCAAGCAACCAATCAAGATAATGAGCACCCCAGTCATAGAATGCTCCGCCCGAGATAGCTTTATCGGAGCGCCACCACCTGCCCGGATGGCCGTAACCACCACCAAACATCTCAATGTGGAAAACATCGCCCACTACACCTTTTGATACGACCTCTCTAATAGCGAGGTAGTCACCGTCCCAACGCCTGTTGTGAAAAACGGAAAGCATCAAATTGCGCTTCCTTGATTCATTAATCATTGCCGTTGCCTCTCTTATGGTGATGCACATCGGCTTTTCAACAACGACATGCTTTCCGGAGCGCAGGCATTGCAACGCTATCGGTGCATGAGTGTTGTGCGGTGTCACAATCACCGCCAAATCAAATTCATGCTTTGAGAGCAGCTGCGTGACACTTGAATAAGTGCTCACATCCGGAAAATCCGAGCGCGCAGCTTCAAGGCGTTCCTCATCTATATCGCAAATCGCCACAACACGCATTCGCCCAGTGGAATGTATCCACTCGGCATGATGCTTGCCCATGTTGAAGGCGCCACCGTAGCCAATAATCGCGCATGTGACTGGCTCACTCAACCCATATGGCGACCTCACACTGCCCATAATACACCACCTCGTAAGCCCCTTGTTTATAGGTTGCCAATTCAAGCTGTGTTTGCTCGTCTATCGGTGGTGCGCTTCTCTGACGCCCTTTGAAGCATCTTTAAAGCCCGCTTTGTCCTTTCATCATCCGGAGCCTGCTTCATCATTTCGGACACAACAGCACGAGCTGCATCTAAGTTGCCTAAAGCGATGTAAACCCGAGCAAGATAAAAATATGCTTCCAAGAACGATGGCTCAAGTTGGATCACCTTCTCAAGCGATTGTGCTGCAGCACCCCACCTGCGCAACATGAGCAGTGCCAATGCGAGGTTATAATGAGCTGCTGCATCGTTTGGATATTCACTCACACGCTTGCTGAACTGCTCAACCATCTCAACCACTGCCGGATTAGCATCGCCTTGTCGTTCACGCTCAAGCCTCGCACCACACATCGGACAGAAGATGGCTGCCTTAGGGACTGCAGCGCCACACACCTTGCAAGTGTTATTGTTATCGTCTTTCATGCCATCATTCACCTCAAATCGCCTTCGCAGTGGCTAAACGCATTGCAAAGATGCAGCGCTGCAACTGCGTGCGTCAATCGCCCACAGAATTAGGCATATACTTGCCGCCGCTATCGCGGCTGAGCCGTCAATGCCAGAATTGTCACACTCCGCACGATGCAATTACCATGGGCAGTCAACAGTATAGTCTGGCAATAGTTCGCCCAGTTTTCTCGGGCGTGCTTCATGCGCCCACAATGCCATTTGTTTTTAACCAAGCATATTCGTCCACAGCGAAAACGCCGCCTCACACCGTTTTCAAGGCTTTGAATGTGCCATACTACAACTTGCTGAAGCGCGCATTACTCAAAAATCTGTTGGTTCATAGCCATCCATACCACTGGCATTAACCAACAGTTGATGGCGGGACAAAAGAGCGCCGAATTAATTCGGCTAAAAATGTATTGGCGCACGAGGTGAGCATGCTTGTAAGATGACTTTCCCAACCAAAGATGGCAATGATGAAAAATTGCCAATGGCATCGGATGAATCTAATAGCATGAGTTGTTAAAGGCGCCCGCCAAATGAGAGGTTAAGTTCACCTTCTTTTGACGGCAAGGGGGAGAAAGAGATGAGCTTTGATTTGGATAGAGAAGAAGTTCAGGGGTTAATTGAGGCAGCATTGCGCGAGGATATAGGCACGGGTGATATCACCACTGAAGCTTTGATTGATGATGAGCTTATTGGAACCGCAATCATTGTCAGTCGTGGAGCAGGATGCATTGCCGGGCTGCCAATTGCAATGTGGGTGTTTGAAACGCTTGACCCAAAAATCCGATTTGAGATGTTGGTGAAAGAGGGTGAACGGGTGTGCGCCAACACTCATATTGCGAAATTGCACGGGAAGCTCAGCACCATACTCAAGGGCGAGAGGGTGGCGTTAAACTTTCTTCAACGCCTCTCCGGCATTGCGACCTTAACCGCAAAATTTGTTGAACTTGCTTCCCCATACGGAGTGACCATAACTGATACTCGCAAAACAACGCCGTGCCTAAGAGTGCTTGAGAAGTATGCGGTGAGGGTGGGTGGCGGCTCAAACCACCGTTTCGGGTTATACGATGCAATTTTGATTAAGGACAATCATATACGCGCTGTCGGGAGCATATCCGAAGCTGTAAGGCGAGCGCGAAATTATGCCCCGGGTGAGAAGATTGAGGTTGAGACACGCACGCTCGCCGATGTTAAAGAGGCGATTGAAGCCGGTGCTGACATCATCATGTTGGACAACATGGACGCTGAGACGATAAGGGAAGCCGTTAAGTTGATAGGCGGAAAAGCAGTCATTGAGGCATCGGGAAACATCACGCTTGAAAATGTGAGTGAGGTAGCTTCCTGCGGCGTTAACTTGATCTCGGTTGGAAGAATAACGCACTCAGCGCCGGCGCTTGATATAGCTTTGGATATCGTCTCAGTTGAGCGCAAACAAGCATGAGCCTCAATGAGTGATGGACAGATGCGTTGGCACAAGGCGAGTTGAAGAAGAAGCAATGGTGAACTGAAGTGAGGAAGTGCGTTATTATGTTTTGTGGTTGCGTCAAATGAAGGTGCAGGGGTGCCCGAGTCTGGCCAAAGGGGCGAGACTGTAAATCTCGTGGGCGCCGCCCTTCGGAGGTTCAAATCCTCCCCCCTGCACCATAAGTTGTTATGCCCCCGTAGCTCAGTGGTAGAGCGCCTTCCTGGTAAGAAGGAGGTTCCCGGGTTCAATTCCCGGCGGGGGCTTGTGCTGTCAACAGTTTTGTATGGCGCTAAAGTTAACACATGTTGCCACTGCTCTCTGTGGGCTGCTGTAGTTGCGACCCCTAAAGTTAACCCATAGAGAGCAGCCAACGAAAACCGTGCGTTCAGCACGGAGATAGCGGCGAATGATGGCTCACCGGTTTTTTTCAAATGCGTTTCATCACTTGCAGCACTCGTCCATCTGCTTATCGGGCGTTGAATACGACTTGATGATGTCGCCCCCAAGATAATCGGTGGCTAACGTTGATGGGATGTAGCATTTGCGTCTATTGCGCCACACTGCATTAATTGAGTCGCTCTTTACTACGAATGTTGTTGGTGACCATTTTCCCCAGCCATGCTATGGGCTTTAGCCCATAGCAGCTGACGAATTTTTGAGCGCCGTCTTCAGACAGCGTGATTTTTTCGCTGAATAAATTCGGCGCTTGTAAATTCGCCATCAACCACTGGCAAAAGCCAGTGGCATGGAGCAAAGCACCAACAAAATTTGAAGTAAATGGCGAATTGAGTTTTAAAGTGCGCCGAGCCTAAAAAGTCACAAACAGCATAAAAAGCAGTGTGTATTTCGCATCACGAGGGTGATAGCGCATGCGGCTCAGCCGTGAGGATGTCCTGCATGTGGCGTGGCTTGCACGCCTTGAGCTTGATGATGCTGAAGTGGAGCGCTTCACATGGGAGCTGAATCAAATACTTGAGCATATGGAGAAACTCAAAGAACTTGATGTCACAGATGTTGAGCCAACATCCCATGTGATACCGATAACAAATGTGTTTCGCGAAGACGAGGTTGAAAAACCACTCCCAAGAGAAGAAGTGCTCGCAAACGCTCCCGATGCCACAGAAGATGCATTTCGCGTGCCCAGGATAGTTGAGGAATCATAAGCCATTGGAAATGCAAGAGGGTGGATGAAAAATGGAGCTGTGGCAGTTAACCATATCCGAGGCGCACAAGTTACTTGTGAAGGGGGACATCTCATCGGTTGAGCTAACAAAAGCCGTGCTTGAGCGCATATCGCAAGTTGAGGAACTTGTGAAGGCTTTCATAACTGTCGCTGAGGATATAGCTCTTGAGGAAGCAAAAGCAGCGGATGAGAGATTAAAGCGGAAAGAGAATGTGACCATCCTCACCGGCATACCAATTGCGGTCAAAGATAACATATGCACGAAGGGCATTCTGACTACTGCTGGCTCCCGCATACTCCACAACTTTAAACCACCTTATGACGCCACTGTAGTTGAGCGGCTTAAAGTTGCTGGTGCCGTCATAATCGGTAAAACGAACCTTGATGAGTTTGCCATGGGCTCATCAACTGAGAACAGCGGCTTTTTCCCGACGCGCAACCCATGGGACTTAACAAGGGTTCCGGGGGGCTCAAGTGGCGGTTCAGCAGCAGCTGTCTCAGCGGGTGAATGCCTCGGCGCTCTCGGGAGCGATACCGGCGGCTCAATAAGGCAGCCTGCTGCATTCTGCGGTGTTGTCGGATTGAAGCCAACTTATGGTGTGGTTTCAAGATATGGGCTAATCGCTTTCGCCTCCTCGCTTGACCAAATTGGTCCTATAACTAAGGATGTGATGGACTGTGCAATTATGCTCCAATTCATCGCCGGACATGACACAAAGGATTCAACATCCATCAACATGGCAGTCCCAAACTATCTGGATGCGCTTGTCCCAGATGTGAGGGGATTGCGCATAGGGATACCGAAAGAGTTCTTCGCTCAAGGTGTTGATGAGAGGGTGGCAGATGCCGTATTGAAAGGCATTGAACTTCTGACCGAGATGGGCGCAGAGGCAGTTGAAGTTTCAACTCCAACCGCCGAATACGCTCTCGCTGCATATTACATCATCGCGCCGGCTGAGGCGAGTTCAAACCTGGCACGATACGATGGCGTCCAATATGGCTACAGGTGTGAGCCAACACCGAATGACATCGTCGCAATGTATTCTCGCGTGCGTAAAGAGGGGTTTGGCAGAGAGGTAAAGCATCGCATCATGCTCGGCACATACGCGCTCAGTGCCGGCTACTATGAGGCTTTTTATCTAAGAGCGCAAAAGGTGCGCACACTCATAAGGAGGGACTTTGAAAGGGCTTTTGAAGCCTGCGATGTGCTTATAACTCCCACATCACCGACGGTGGCTTTCAAGCTCGGCGAGAAAGTTGATGACCCATTGCAGATGAAGCTTTCCGATGTGTGCACGATACCAGTTAACATGGCTGGGCTGCCGGGAATATCAATCCCATGTGGATTTCAAGATGGCATGCCCATCGGGATGCAAATAATTGGCAGGCTGCTTGATGAGCCAACTGTCTTGCGAGTTGCATACGCATACGAACAGGCAAGCGGCTTGCGCAACCTTCAACCGCCTTTAAAAACAGCTGCCGTTTGAGTTGATGAGCGAGAATGAGGTCCTGTAGCGGTGGCGGCAACGGATATGAAAGTGTAACTAATCGCTGTGATAAGCCCGGGTATGATTGCCAGCGCACCGGTGTCGTTAAAGAAGAGCATCGCCCATAATCCTGCGCATGAGAACAGGATGGCAATTCGCGAATCAACCGGCAAGTGGCGCAGCTCTTTCAACTTAAACAGCCCTGCAGTGAGCGCCAGAAGAAATGCAATGCCAATTAGGTAAAGCCGCTGCCCTTGAATGACCTCAACATGCACGAGCATCCTGCGCAATGCCGCATCATATACTGCGCTTAAGCCATGCAAACGAGTTTGCATGAGCAACTCGCCAATGTGAGTCCTTGCCGCTTCACCAACTGTTAGCTCAAGGGCGCTCGCCATCAATGGCACAAGGATTAAGGATACGCCTGAAGCGCATATGGGGAGTATCCACCCACGGCTGCGTTG
The DNA here is from genome assembly GCA_025062195.1 of Armatimonadota bacterium. GTDB lineage: Bacteria > Armatimonadota > Fervidibacteria > Fervidibacterales > Thermosaccharophagaceae > Thermosaccharophagus. Next base: position 8,670 of record JANXAS010000036.1, on the reverse strand, counting down.
AATGTGTGCGGCGCTCAGCCCAGCCAGCGCTACACCGATTGACATGGCACCACCAAAGTTCGCCCCGAGCACCGGCGCGCTCACAATGGCTGTAGTGGAGAGCCAAAAGAGGATGGCGACAGCAAGCTTACATCCACACCCAATATCTCGGGTAAGCAGCCATGAAAGCGTCAGTGCCGAACACGGAATGAGCGCCCCGATGACTTCGTTCCCAAGACCGTAAAAGCGCCACCCATTTATCGGCGTGTAACCGATGAAGGAATTGCGCAAAAGGCTGCCGCCGAAAGCACAGTCAATCGCAGTTAATACCAACATGACTGCCGCGATCATATGTGCGCCACGAATGGCTCCAATGGTTACGGCAAGCATTCCGATGATGAGGCTTGTAACGATGATAAATGCCATTATGTGCAGCCCTGTGGGGAATTCAAATGCGCCGGCTGTAAGCAGTGATAGCGGTGTGGATAAACTCATCAGCGCCGTCAGCTGAAGTAGGCGGAGATGTGATGGAGTGCCGAATTTGAAAGCGGCATTTATGCCGAATGTTATAAGGGTTAAAGCGCACAATACCGCAACACCTAATATAGCCCATGCATAGCCTACAAAATGGCGCATCGTCCTCTCATTCAATTTGAGCAGCGCTTTGAGAGCGTTTTCAACTTCGGCGAAATGGATCACATGTCCGGTCATATGCGGTGGCGGCTTCAACCCAAATTGATGCAACCAAGTGGCAGCCAAATCTGTGGCTGATATGATCCCAAGCCATTTCGTTGTCTCCGATATGAGCAAGCCGCGATTGGGTTGGCTCAACGCTGCAACCAATGTCATCTGCGGTTCGCGCAGGCTTGGTGGTAACGGAACGACAAGCCAAGTGTATGCCCCCTTATCGTTGCACAGCTCAAAGAGCATCTGTATTAGCCGGTCAACATGATTCAATGCATATCGGCGCAAAGGTGACGGCGCATCGGCGACACAGAGTGCATCATCAATCTCAACTGCAACGAACCTGTGCGCCTTCAAGGCTTTTTCGGCAAGCGCTTTCAGCCTGTGCACATCAGTCAGCGGAACAAAGTAGCCACCGATGCTAACTTGCCTGCATAGGTCTTCATCAATGACCCCGCGCATGATGCATCCATCTTCATCTGCGAGCAAGCAAGCTCCATAGCCCGAATGTTCACAGGAAAAATTCCTGCCGCCGATGAAAGCAGCAGCTGTATTGCCCACTTTGAGAGCCCATCCCAACCCGCGCAGCTTGCTTGTGCCGTTTAACCTTGCGATGCTGCTCCACCCGAGGTGAACAATGTCACCACTTGGAGCTTTGCCATAGATGCGTCTATAAGCTTCTCGGGCTAATTCGCCATTGACTCTATCATTCAAGTTGAATGCCAAGCTTGCCATCTCATTTCCGGCTGAGCGTGTTCCGAGGGCTATAGTGACATAGACACTGCCCTCCTTCTCCCTACGCCTGCAATCACGGCTCATCAACCCAACCGGACACCTGTTCAACTGATTGCTGAGGAAGGGCATTTCAAGTGATGTGGCTTCGGTAAACCTTAAACCGCCGATGAGGATGACGAGGATGCGCTTTACATTCTTCCCGCAGGATAACGGATGCGCATAAATGATTTTGCGTCCGGCAATGAGTGAATCGGATAAATGGGAAGGGGTGTTCCCACCCCCATTGCATGATTTGGGCGCATGCGGTTGTGCCCCTTGAGCCCGCACGCAGTGGTAAAATGTCACTGTCAGCAACAGGAGTGAAAGGCTGACTTTATGAAGTGCCATAAAAGCGCTCACTGTCTCACCGAAAGCCTTTTGAGGCTCACCAGTCATCGCGACGAAAACCTGAGTCTGAGCGCACCAAGCACAAGCTCATCGCCGTCGTTAAGTTGATGTGGCACCTTCGGCTGTATGAACCTTCCGTTTAGCTTCGTTCCGTTCGTGCTTTCCAAATCCTCAACCGTGAACTGCCCATTAGCATATCGTATGATGCAATGCTTTCTTGATACGCCGGCTTCATATCCGCCGTGCGGAGTAAGGTCAACATCGGGGAAGACACGGCTCACTGGGTCTGCGCGCCCGATGAGCAATTCTGACTTGGCTCCGAAATCAAGTTGTATCTCATTGCCTTCGTCCGTAATAAGCTTAGCCATAACAGCAGGCGGTGCGACCGCTGGTGCAGCTGGTGCGCCCTGGGGCTTTTCAACTTCGGGTACTTCAACAAGTGCGGCACCACAATCCTCGCAGAAGCGTGCATCCTGCGGATTTGTGTGACCACAGCTTGGACAAGCCTTCCCGACAGCGACCTGCATCGCCTCAGTTAATGTTGCCTCCTGTGGCTCCGCTTGCTCCGCCGCCTGTGGCAATTGGAGTGCAGCAGCTGCGCTCAAGCTTGCGCCACACTCGTCGCAAAACAATGCTCCATCTATGTTCTCGGTTCCACACTGCTGGCATTTTACACCCATTACATCTCACCTCCAGTCATCCGCTTTGTGGCTTCTCTTCCTCCCTCGGCAATTGCCGAGTAAGCCTCTGTGTTTCGTATCGCAATCGCTTCGTGCCGGTCGACGACATTCCTTCACCTTGCTCAAGGCGCTTTGCCTCCTCAAGCGCCACCGTCGCAAGTTCCCTTTCACCGAGGTTCAAGAGGCGAGTTGCCGACTGACGGAGCAGCTGTGTGGCACGCTGATAATCGCCAGCCCTTGCAGCCTGCAACGCCTGCGTCTGCAGCCTGAAGGCTGTAGCTTTCTCAACGAAGTTCATGACCTTCGCGTTCACCTGCTTCGCTGCCGCCTCATCGGAAGTGTATTCAACAACAACATCTGAGCGCACCTTCTCACCGAATATGTTCCGGCTCGGTATGTCGTAGCTGACTTCCGCTTGGGCTATCCTGTATCTTCCGGGAGACCTTGGTGGTATTACCAATTCAACGAGCAATGCCTGCCCAACATCTCTCTCCAAATCGCCAAGCGATACTTGCACATCCCTGTCGGAAAGCGGTTGATAACCCAAATTGGATATGAGCGGCAAGACTCGCCAAACTTGTCTTGGCGAAACGCCCTGAACAAGCCTTAGGGTTAGGTAAGCATTCTTTGCGACAGTGCCCTTCATGCTGCGCAGCACATCTTGGAAGTGAGTCAATATCTGGCTTGGCTCACGAATGAACTCCGAGAAGCCGCCGCTGTATTTTGTAGCCTCCGCTATCTCATCAAGCAATTCCTCATTCCAATCCTCACCCAAGCCAAACGCGGCTATGGGTATGCCGAGTTCCTGACACTCCCTCGCTATGCGGACGCATTCATCCTCATCGCCGAATGTTTGACCGTCTGTGAGGAGAACCATGCGATTGACCATTGTCGGAGCCATATGCTTACGCAACTCATTCAAGCCAAGCCTCATGCCCTTTGACATTTCTGTCCCGCCTCTATCGGTGATCTTGTCAACGAGTCGTTTTAATCCATTCCTATCAGTTGCTGGCTGGCTTGAAACGAGCGTATCCGCTTTGTCATCAAAGATCACGATTGAGACGATGTCGTCCGGCTCAAGCTGGTCAATGACAAGCCTGACAGCTTCCTTCAAGTTTTCAATTTTCTCGCCAGCCATTGAACCGCTCCTATCAAGCACGAACGAAATGTTGAGCGGCATTCGCTCGCCCTCCGCAGTGCCAACTGGCAGCACCTCAATAAGCAAGTAGCAAAGTTGTGGGGTTTGTGTGGCGAGCACCCTTTCCCTCCCAAGCACGCATTGCAACTTCACGATTTGTTCAGACATGTCAAAAAGACACCTCCCAAGCTGATGCCACCCATTAAGGACGCACAATGGGAGAACGCATTAAAAGCACCTTCACACCTGGCGAGATGGCATCGGCACAACCATACTCATTGTGGGTAGAAAAAGTCACATCCCATTTTGTGACGGCGCACTTGCAGTGTCAAGGGCTTGATGGAACGGGTTGAGCACACCACAAAGGCTCATCCAAAAATATTGTGAGCATAAAATTCAAATGTCGGATTTAAACTCAAGGCGAGGGCGAGATGCAATGGCGACGAAAATACGCGTTCTTGAACCGGATGTAGTGGCGCAGATCGCCGCTGGTGAGGTGGTTGAGCGCCCCGCATCCGTAGTCAAGGAACTCGTTGAAAATTCGCTTGATGCTGGCGCAAGGAAAATAACCGTCGAAGTTGAAGCCGGCGGGAAAAGGCTGATCAGGGTCTCAGACGATGGGTGTGGCATGTCACCCGAGGATGCAGTGCTCGCCTTTCAAAGGCATGCCACAAGCAAAATACGAACTGCAGATGACTTGCACCGCATAACGACGCTTGGCTTCAGAGGCGAAGCATTGCCAAGCATAGCTGCCGTCTCAAGGGTTGAACTTTTGACGCGAGAGCATGGCAGCGATGTCGGAACAAAGGTGGTCGTTGAAGAGGGCGTCATAGTTGAGCTTTCATCCGTTGGCTGTCCGGTTGGAACCATCGTCAGTGTGCACAAATTGTTTCACAATGTTCCGGCGAGATTGAAATTCCTGCGTTCAGCCACATCGGAGTTCAATCAAATTGCAGATTTGCTCACGAGGTTCATCCTTGCTCGCCCAAATGTATCATTCACGCTGCGCCATGATGGCAGGGATATAATCCATCATTCTGTAGAAGCCACCGGCGGCGACCTACGCTCAACAGTGGCAATTGTCTGGGGGAGCGAAGTGGCTAAAGAGCTTGTCCCAGTTGAACTCTCAACACCAAAGGTGCGCATACTCGGGTTAACATCAAAGCCATCGTTGACAAAGAGCAGCCGAAGCTATCAAGTCATCATCGTAAATGGACGCTGCGTAAGGCATCATGGCATATCACTCGCCATAAGCTATGCCTACCGGGGTATGATTCCAAGCGACAGGCATCCTGTGTGCGTGGTCTGCATTGAGGTTGAGCCATCACTTGTGGATGTCAATGTGCACCCAGCTAAGATTGAGGTCAAGTTTGAAAACGAAGCTGAGGTCCAAAGGCTTATAATTGAAGCCATACAGCTTACGCTCGTAAAGGTTGTAGTCTCGCCGGGAATGGCTCTTAAGCCGCCAGCGTCAGTGGATGTTCATGTTCAAAAGCGGCGGGGGCAAAAGCAGGATGCGTTTGGCAGGCTGCTAAGAGCAAGGCTTTTTTCGCCATCAGATTCCACTGCCACAAAACCCGCTCAAATTCCGCAGGGCGCTGCTATGCAGGCTGCGCAGCCATCGCACACGCATGATAGCTCTCCTCAAAAGGGAACACAGCCAATGGAACAAATTGAGATGGGGTTGCAAACTGACATTTCGTGCGATGCCAACCTTTTAATTGCCGCGCTTCGCCCGATAGCTCAACTTCATCGCTCATACATACTCGCTGAGGCGCAAGATGGGCTATACATCATCTCGCAGCATAGGGCACATGAGCGCATCATTTATGAGTCGCTATGCGAAAGGGCGACTGACAGACATGCCATACAGTGGCTCATTACACCGATGACGCTATCATTGGGGCAGGCTGAGGCGAAATTTGTTGAGGAACATTTGGAGGTCTTTAGGTCAATTGGGGTTGAGATTGAGCCGTTTGGTGGAAACGCCTTTGTCGTGCGCTCAATACCGGCTGTCATGCTAAATCAGCCATATGCGCAACTATTGCACGATATTGTCGCCGAGCTGATGCTTGAACAGCGCCCAAGAACGCTTGAAGAACTTGCCGACGAGCTTAGAGCGAGCATTGCTTGCAAGTCGGCGATCAAGGCTGGCGAGGCGCTCTCAATGCACGAGATGGAACGGCTCATTGCCGACCTTTGCAAAACGAGCAAACCATTGCTCTGCCCTCATGGACAACCTGTTATGCTCGCCCTCACAACTGAGGAGCTAAACAGGAGATTTGAGCGGTGACAATAAACACCAAGGTCGGGTTTATGAAGGCGCAGCGAGGTGGGTCTGAAATGGCGTGGCGAAAGGAAGAGTTGCGCCGGCTGTTCCTCAGGCATGTCTGTCAAACTTCAAGCGAGCCATTGGGGTTGGTTGTGGAGAGAGCAAGCGGTTCATTCGTTTACACAGTTGATGGTGAGGCATACCTTGACTTCATGTCCGGAATAGCTGTCAATAACATCGGGCACACTCATCCAAAGGTTGTATCAGCCATAGTGGAGCAAGCTCAAAAGTATCTACATGTCATGGTCTACGGTGAGTATGTGCTTGAGCCGCAAGTGACGCTCGCAAAGCGCCTCAGCGAACTTCTCCCGGAACCGCTTGATGTCGTCTATTTCACTAACAGCGGCACAGAGGCAAATGAAGGGGCGCTCAAGGTGGCAAAGAAATTTACTCGCCGAAGCAAGCTCATCGCTTTTGACGGGAGCTTTCACGGCGACACACATGGCTCATTGTCTGTGACTGGGCGGAGCGTTTATCGTGAGCCATTTGAACCGCTGCTAACCAATGTCACCTTTCTTCCGTTCAACGATGTTGACGCCCTTGGGGAGATAGATGAGCAGACTGCAGCTGTTATAGTTGAGCCAATACAGGGCGAGGGCGGGATACGAATACCGAGCGAAAGGTTCATGAGGGAATTGCGGAGCCGATGTGATCAGGTTGGCGCTCTGCTCATATTTGATGAGGTGCAAACGGGCTTTGGGCGCACCGGGAGAATGTTTGCGCTGGAACACTGGGGCATCGTTCCAGATATAATCACGCTTGCGAAGGCGCTCGGCGGCGGCATGCCAATTGGTGCGTTCGTCGGAAGGGCTGATGTTATGGGGACGCTGTCTCAAGAACCACCGTTATCTCATGTGACCACATTTGGTGGTCACCCGGTTTGTTGTGCGGCAGCGCTCGCCTCCCTTGATGTGATAATCGGAGAGAGGTTGTGGGAGAGGGCGAACACAGTCGGAGAATACATCATAGGCAGGCTTCGCAAGCTCAAGTGGGGTTCAAACCTCATATTGGATGTGCGTGGTCTCGGTTTGCTCATAGGGATTGAATTTGCCCATGAAGGTGCAGCAAGAAGGTTCGTCTCGCAATCTCTCAAGCGCCGCCTGATACTTGGATGGACGCTGCATTCCGAGAGGGTTGTGAGAGTTGCTCCACCACTTAATGTGAGCGACGATGAGGTTGAAATGGCAATGGACATAATGGAAAAAGCGTTGCGTGAGAACTGAAGGATGGCACAATCGCTGATTCTCTAACCCACCGGTGCAAGGCGATTTGATGCGAACAGTGAGTTAATATACTCAACAAGCATCCTAAGGCTGAAAGGCTTTCGTAACAGCTTTTTTGCGCCGGCTTCCATAGCTTGTTCTTCGGTCAGGCATCCGCCGGTCATCAGGAGCACCTCAATATCGCTTGTCTTTGGATCACCTTTTAGAAGTTTGCAGATTGCTACACCGGATATGTCCGGCATGTTCACATCAAGCAGTATCAAGTCTGGGTGAACGGAACGGGCGATCGTGTAACCTTGCTCACCGTTTGAGGCAGTCAGGACATCGTAACCAGCTTTAGTCAACGCTATGTTGAGCAGTCTGCGGATGCACTCTTCATCGTCAACTACAAGAACCGTTGCCATCTTGTCCTCACCTCCCTTTAGTTGTGGTGAACTCTCAGTCCCGCAAAGAACATTCCATGTGGGCTTATCTGGTTTAACAAGGTGGCAGCAAATTGTTGAGCGCGGGTGTCGGCAGTTTGCGGCGCTAATTCCTGCGCCTCAGGAGATATACAATGTCAAGCGCTAGCAGGCATAGCCCGATGAACGCCATAAGCATGTATGGTGAGCGCTGTGATGCTGTAACTTGCGCTATAAACCCACCGAGTATGGGACCGAGGACAGATCCGGCACCGACGCTTGCCTCATGGCGTGCGCTGCCACTTGTTGTTCTGCCTTGCGAGAGGATTGAGTAGTATGTGCTCGTTGTGCACGCTAATCCGGCGCAAACGCCAACGAGAAGGAACGAGAGGAAGAATTGCCATGCGGCATTGCTCAAGGAGATCAGGATAGAACCGCAGGAAATAGCTATCTTGATTATGACGAGCATCTTTGGGCTTATCCATGCGTAAAGTGCTGGCGCAACGATGAAGCTAAGGAAATGACCGACAAGCAAAAGGAAGACAAGCTCGCTAACTTGAGCTGGGCTGAAACGCAACGATGAAGCCCATTTGGGGAAAAGAGCGACAGCTGTCCCGACGGAGAGTGTGCGAAGCAGATTCCCAAGCTGAGCTGAAGCTACAACGAGACTGTTAAATTCAGCCGAGCTGTAGCGAGCCAATACCCGAGAAAAGTCAACCGCCTCACTATCCCTCTGCGCCTCAAATGCACGCGCTGCCAAAGTGGCAAGCACCACCAGCAGGCTGATTGCACCGCCCACAATGAAAGGCATGTTAGGGGAGTGCATGAACAAGTTTCCAGAGAGTCTCATTCCGAGCATCCTGCCCGCGCTCCAAGCCAAGTTATAGATGGTGATGAATGTGAGCAACTTTTCTCTTGGTGCTGCTGTTCCCATAAGCGCCTGGACAGCTGGCCAATAAAAGCCAATTGCAATTCCAGCGATCGCCGAGAGGATTAGGAGGAGTGCTATGCTGTGAGTGTGGTATGCAATGGGAATTAGGGACGCAGAAGCCAGATAAATTACAGCGCCAATAAGAGCGCTGTTCTCCCTGCCCACTCTCCCGCTCACCCT
>JANXAS010000035.1 GCA_025062195.1 Armatimonadota bacterium | reverse complement strand
ACTTTGCCGATTTGCTGCACAAAATTTCCATCTGCTACCCCAATAATCCATAATGCTTTCGCATTTACGGGCTGTGGTTTTATTCCGTCAAATATGACAATATCGTAGTCTCCTGAGAAACTGGGATTGTTCACCGTCTCTTTGGGCAATTGAACGATTTTATCCACCAGGGTTCCTGGCTCAAGCGAAAGGGCTTTTTCAAGGAAAAAGTTGCCATAACTGACCAACAAAATTCGTATGGGCTTTAGTCCGCTCCCAACCCAATGCACGACATTGTCCGATGACAAAATGTCGCTGTCACACTCCCAACGAACTTTCACCTCTTTAACGGTTGCCGGAAGCTCTAACATTTCCCCGTGAATTTTCCCCGGAGATAGCTTTAATTCCTGTGCATCAATTATTTGACCATCAGCGAACCAACTAAGAATGCCATTCATAAACTGTTGACTAAAGTTGCGAATGGCAACAAATAATCTCAATTGGTTCCCGTAGCGCTGTGCATCTAAGGTTACAAATCCCGCATTTTTGCTGCTTTTCCCAACAACTTTGTATATAACCTCAGCAGCTCCTGGGGAAAAATCCCTAATTTCTCCAAAAGAACCGTCGGAGATGAGCACAATGCATGCATTGCGGCGGTTGATAACAATATTTGCTGCTAATCGCATTGCTGCGCCAATATCAGACGGCGCATCTGTTGCCGACAAGTTTTCCAACGCTTGCCTTACTTGCTGATGATTTGTGGTTAATGATGCAACTACACGAGGTTCAGTCATAGCAACAATCAATGCTGCTTGGTCATCTGAGTGTAGGGTGTTAAGATGACGGTAAATCCATCGCTTAGCTTCGGTGAAGCGATCTGGATACACATCTTTTGCCTTCATGCTCGCAGATGCATCTAATACAAATATGACAGTTTTACCGATCAATCCCTCACCCTTTATCATTGGTCTTGCCAATGCTATTAATAGCAACAAAGCTGCCAAAAGTTGCAGTATCATCAGCCAGTTGAATCTCAGCCGTTGCCATGGTGCATTTGCACGGACATCGGTAGTAATTCTCGGGAAAAGAAAGACTGCCGGGACTTTTACCTCTTTCCTGCGAATTTTCAGCAAATAAATCAGGATTATAAAGAGCATAATTGGCAAGAACCACCAAAGCAGAAACGGTGTTTGTAAGACCATCAACCAATCACCCCTAAATTGCCATTTGAATTTGACAGTTACGCTCAGAAATAGTTACGCAAATTGATGAAAGAGCAGCTGCTAATCACACTCATAATTCGTTTTTGTCAACATTTATCGGACAAACTATCATCCGCCTTCGCAAAACAGCACCAACTGTGCTACTGCTACTCAAAATAAGAGTTACAATCTGGATGTAATGGCGGCTTTTAAGCCGCTCACATCATTCGTTTTTATCGCTATTTTCGGGCAGGCAACCTTCTGACCCTACAAAGCAACCCCAAAATTATTTCTTTCGTCGTTTCACTTCCAACAGCCGTGAAAGCGTTTTTGACGAGGCACCGGCAGTTGGTGATGGCATCTTTTCCTTCGTTGGCTCGGCTAATTGCGATGGCTCGGATGGCTGCTCCATTTCCTTGGGAGACAAAATTGGTTTTGTCAAAGTTTTGACAGCTTCTCGTTGTTTAGCCCTTTGTTTTGCTGCAAGCAACCTTCTTTTTTCCTCCAATGCTTTTTCTGGCTTTCCTGCGGCTGCCCCGAGAAAAATTCCCAAAATTTTCCCAAAAAATCCCGAGAATATATCCGAAAGGCTTATTGCCAATCTCCTCGCCGCTATATCCATCAGAAGCAATGCCAATGCTAACCAAGCGAATAACTGCCACAAATCGTCCAAAGATTCCCCAGGATTTTTTGGCAAGTCAAATACCTCTTCCGGTTTGGGATTGAATTTACCGCCCGTTAATTCAGCCAATTTCCTCAATAACGGTATGTTTGCACGAACAAACCGATATTCCGCCGGGTATGGCATCGCAAAACCAGTTGTATAAACTTGCGCCTTTCCCATCCCTTTGTTTTCCGCCACTGTAACCAAATAAATGCCGGTTTCTGTGACGGGGACTTGCCCTTTATATCGTCCCAACCCTTCCTGTTGAAGTGTCAAACTTTTACATTCGCCGTTCGGAGTCACAACCTTCACTTCTGGCTGCAATAGGTTAATTGGCTCCCCTTCAGTTGTGTAGGCTTCTAATTCAATGACAGCCTGTCCGCGATTAACCTTAGTTGCAAGCATATATTTTGCCTTTGCAGCTTTCCTGAGTGATGATCGGACAACATTTGCCCAAAATTTTGAAAAATCGTCCCACATTATCCATTGTCTCGCCCATTTCGGCTTGGCATCGGAAGTGAACGCAATTGAAGTCCCAAGCCCAAACTGCCAAGTCGCCAGTAGAGGATCATCTCTGTCAGTTCGCATCAATGTGCGAGCCAATGGCTTGTCGGAAGTCAGGTTGTATGCCAGTAATGGGGGCACTTTTTGCCAGTCAATTCCACGAAGCGTCTCATCATGCCCAACGATCTTGGGAAGAAAAGTCTCTTCCACTATGGCTGACCGTGTCATTATGCTCACATCTGCCGTGAATAGCTTCGGCAAATCTCGCATGAATCGGGTAATATAGAAGTTACCGCCACCAATTTGTGCAAGTTGCTTAAGAAATGGGGTATGGATACCATTTGGTCTCCCAAACCCAACCGCCGTTATAGTCACACCTATTGAGCGCAATTGCCGTGCAATTTCAAAACAACCTTCTTGCTCGTCACAGTCGTCTGTATCAGCCAGAAAAATGATGTGGCGAACTGTCGTCGTTTCGGCAACAATCGCCTTCGCCGCCAACGACAAACTCGGACGGCAGTAAATCCCACCACCACTGGCATAAATCCGGCTAATCATTTCTATGATCCGTTCTCGTTCACCTGCTGGGCGTATTGGCGAGAGCCAATCTGCGCCTTCACCACTAACTATCACACCGAAACGGTCAATTGGGCGGAGCATTTTAAGAGTTTCAATTGCTGCTCTCGCTGCCAGGTGAACCTTTTGAACCCCGCCCTCTGTCACAGACATACTGCCAGAAGTATCCATGATTATGACAATTGTTGCAGCAGGGAAGAGCTTTCGCTGTCTCACATCCAAATCAACCGGCAAAACCTCGGCAATTGGCGTGCCATAATAGCCACCAGACTGGTAAGACTTTTCGCCACCAATCATCAAAAAACCAACACCTGCATCCCTGACAGCGCTTCGGATAACCCTCATTTGATGCTCTGACATAGCATAAGCGGGGAAATCTGACAAAACAATTCCATCATATTGCCCCCACTCTTCCACCCTTGTTGGCAAGCCTCCTTCAGGACATTTAACGACTTCTAAATTATTGGCTTTCAACGCCCTTACCAACGCATCTGCTGAATCTGGCTCACTATCTGCCAAAAGAACCTTTGGTTTGCCTTTCACAGAAACCAATCCAATGCCGATATTGTTTCGTGGGTCACTGTCAGGAGCTGCCTCTAAAGCTATGCGAAAACGACTTATCCCTGCCTCATCAACCCTTAAACTCTCCACAATTGCATTCTTACCCTTAACCAATCGCACTGCCAATTCTTTGACTGGAACTCCATCTTTATCAATTCGCAGGACACCTTCTGCATCATCCGTTGCTTCAATGATTATGCGGACGGGAAAAGGCTGACCTATCTTGGCTTCTGATGGCATTATCACATCGGTTATTAAAACCTCTTTGTTTTTCTCAATAGGCAACGGAACTACATCAATTGTTACATTCTCCGTTCTTGCCACAGTTGCTACACTTTGAGCATCGCCATCGGTTTCGTTTCCGTCCGAGAACAAAACGATGCGCTTGGCATAGCCATCTGGGAAAAGTGCCATAGCAAGTCTTAATGCCGAAGCTATATCTGTAGCGGATTTGTCGGGAGCAGCATATAGCGGTGGTAAAGAGCGTAACTGTGTTGGGGCAACTTCAGGAATAGGTTGACGACCGAAGACAATAATGCCAGACTTATTTTCATCTTGCGCATTTTTAACGGCTTTTGAGATGAATTCAACCGCCTTTTCCCTTGCGGATTCTGAGATGCTATGAGAAACATCCAAAACGAATATCGTGCAAACACGCCTGTGAATTCGGACAGCTTGAACTCCAGCCAGTGCAATGACTAAAAGTGTGAAAATAATGCCACGAAGCAGCAATACAAAACGCTTCCTTGATGGAGCAATACCATGCATTCTCTTGCCAGTCCACCACAGCATAAGCAACAAGAATGGCAAGATTATCAGCCACAATGGGTCGGTGAAACGCATAAGCTACCGCCCCGCATAAGCAATATTTTACCTAAAAGGTTAGGCAAGAGCCTCACCCTCCCATGGTTTTAAAGGTTCGGCAGGCACCTCACCCCCACAATGACTTCAAAATGCAGTTTGCCAGATGAAAGCCTACCTTAGTGTCTTTAAATCGTTTTCAAGGGCAGCGCTATGCTTAGCTCATTGCCTTCTGTAAACCAACAAGTTTTGAGTAAAGAGTAAAATTTTCGTTCACAGCCGAAATTGCTCCCACAAAATGGAAATTTCGCTTCATGCCATCTTCACGACCCCTAATTGCCGCAGTTGACGGAAGATTATGTCACTAACCGAAGCATTAGAGCGGACACGAATGCACCAACCACCTGAGCGGCGACATATGCTCTCAATATGTGAGCAAAACTTGCCAAGATTTCTCATATAATCCCTAATCACACCATCTGTTGCCGTTAAATCAAGAGATTCATCAGTTTCGCAGTCAAGCAGTTTCAAATCGCCCTCTAAAGAGGGTTCCAATTCGGCATCTGATAAAATATGCACGAATAACACTTCGTGCCCCCGTGATGCCAAATGCTGCAAAGCGTTTGGGAATTCAGAATCCAACCCGTCAGAAAGCAACAACGCCATACCCTTGGGGACATCCGCATACGCAAATTGGCGCAAGTAACTTGCCAATCCTTTGCCAGTCGGCTGCAAGCTTCTCAGCCAATTTATTAGGCGCAAAAACATTGCTTTTCCACGCAGGAAAGTAAAGCGCTGATTCTCCACCGAAATAGCGATAGGAAATAACGCATCGCCGCCGCATAGCACAATGTAGCCCAATGCTGCTGCCAATTGCTGTGCCAAATTCCACTTCGGTGGATTGCCAAAATTCATTGATACTGATGCGTCTATCATCAAATAAACTGGCAATTCAGTCTCATCTCTGTATGTTCTGATGATGGGTCTGTCCAAGCGTGCATAGATTTTCCAGTCAAGATGACGAGCATCATCCCCAATGGCGTATGGGCGGAAGTCGGAAAATTCAACGGAAATTCCCCTCTTCTTTGAGATCCTCTCCCCGTGAAGCAAGCCAGAATGCAAGCGCCGTGGGTTAAGTCTCATTCTTTCCAAACGGGTCAGTAACTGATCATCTAACATAGCCACATTCACCTTTGGCATTGAGAGAAGTGGCGTTTTTAGCATGAATTTGATGACACTCCGTTAGCCATTGTTTCTTCACTTTTCCCAATTACAATTTTGCCAATCGCTCTTTACTAAGAACTTTGCCGGTTAGGTTCGTATTTAGCTACGAGACGAAAGCAAAGTGGCGTCTTAAATGTCCCATCTTCCATGTCTCGTGTCTCATTTTTGACGGCATTCCACTTAGCTCTGCTTCTTACTACGAACCAACAGACTTTTGAGTAAATGGTGTTACAAATCACGGCAACATCCACATTAATTTGCGTTGCTCACGCACCCCTAAACGGCAATTGGCTCTCGTTCGGTTCGTTCCACATGCTCAACTACTCGTTCAAGAAGCATATCCGTCGTAATTTGGTCAGCTTCGGCTTCATAGTTCAGGATAATTCGGTGGCGCAATGCTGGTTTAACTGCTTTTTTGATGTCCTCACGGGAAACATTGTAACGCTCATCCAAAAGGGCGTAAACTTTGCCAGCCAAAAGGAGTGTTTGCCCAGCTCTTGGGCTGGCGCCGTAACGGACATAACGATTGACATCAGGTGGTGCCATTTCGGAGTGCGGATGCGTTGCCAAGACAATTTTCAAGGCGTAATCACGAACTGGCTCAGCAATAGGCACATCCCTAACAATTCGCTGTAATTTGAGCAATTCATCCTTTGAAGCAACAGGAGATGCATACGGCAGTTCTGCTCCCGTCGTTCGGTCAACAATTTCACGCAACTCGCTAAGAGATGGATACGGGACAAGCAGCTTGAAAAAGAAGCGGTCTACTTGCGCCTCAGGTAGTGGATAGGTCCCCTCCATTTCAATCGGGTTCTGTGTTGCCATTACCCAAAATGGCGGCTCCAAAATGTAGCGTTTTCCACCGACGGTAACAGCGAACTCTTGCATTGCTTCCAAAAGCGCTGATTGTGTTTTTGGCGTAGCTCGGTTAATCTCGTCGGCTAAGATGATATTGGCAAAGATTGGTCCGGGACGAAATACGAATGTCCGTTCACCACTTTCCGTTTCCGTAAGGACATCAGTGCCAGTAATATCGGCAGGCATAAGGTCTGGTGTAAACTGAATGCGCGAAAACTTCAGGTTAAGCGCCTGTGCCAATGTCCGAACAAGCATTGTCTTGCCCAACCCTGGCACACCCTCCAGCAGCACATGCCCACCAGCTGCTAATGCCACAAGCACGCCCTCAACGACTTCATTCATTCCCACGATAACTTTTCGTATTTCATTCTCAACAGTGCGCAGCAAATCTCGGCACCATGTTGCCATCTCTTTGCCACTTACCATTTGAATTCCACACCCCTTCATAAATTGAGCCGCTCTTTAATCAAAAATCTGTTGCTTCTTTGTTCGTAGTAAGGCACGAAGTGAAGCGTAGTGCCGTCAAAATGGAACACAAGACAATTTGGGACGCCACTACGCTAACGCTTCGTGGCTAACTACGAACCTTAACAACGAAGTTTTGGCTCGGCAGTAGCCTCGCCCTCAGCTTTGTGGCTAACTACAAACCTTAACCAACAAAGCTTTTGTTCGGCAGTAGCCTCACCCTCCCAGCTTTTTGGCTAACTACGAACCTTAACCAACAAAGCTTTGGCTTGGCAGTAGCTTCACCTTTCAAGTGACGAAAATTGTCCTTGCACCCCAATGACGAAAGTTTGTTGCTTTGTTCGTAGTAAGGCACGGAGCTAAGCGTAGTGCCGTCAGGAATGGGACAAAGAACAAAAGTCAAGTAACAAATTAGACGCCACTTCGCTAACGCTTCGTGGCTAACTACGAACCTTAACAACGAAGTTTTGGCTCAGCAGTAGCCTCGCCCTCAGCTTTGTAGCTAACTACAAACCTTAACCAACAAAGGTTACAGTGAAGAACGGTTTCTTCTTTGTGGCAGTAGCCACCTGCTTTTGACTACTACCTATTTCACCTACGCAATGCCTCAAAATATCGTCTAACACGGACACGCTCTGATGGCGGAATTGTCTGTGTATTCATGGCTTCTTCGGCTTTTTTGGTATACACTGGCAAAATTTGGCTCAATGGAATTCCAGAGCCAGTTGGCACTGGTGGAGCCATTACATCCTCACCTATTGCCAAACCCGGCAACAATGGTTGAGAGCCAAATAATGGTTTCTCAGTTGCTGGAAACCTTAAGTGCACTTTCTCACCGATGTTGAATCCCTCTGGCTGCCCAACCCATTCACTATTAGTGATGCCGCTTCTCCCCGGACCAAGACCACCAATGCTGAAGCCTGAGCCAAAACCTTTAGAGCCAAAACCCCTGGCTCCAAAACCTATGCCAATTCACCCAAAGCCAAAGTGCGGGCGGTGCCCCCGCCCAGAACCCTCTCACACAAAGCCACTCAAGTTTTTGATAGCATCCAACAATTGTTTCGCCAATTGCCGTATTTTTTCGTCGTCGCCAAAGAGCTTTGCCAATTCTTCAATAGCCTCTTGAAGGTCCTTGACCATCCTCTCCAACTCTTCTGGGGAAATTTTCGGAATTTTTGCCCCAATTTCTCCCAAAAGATGCTTTTGCATCTCCGACAACAATTTCATTGCCTCTTTGAAGTTTGGGTCGCTAATCAACTTTCGGAGAAATTCCTTTGCCTCCTTAGAAAGCTGTAAAGCACGCAATTGCTGCTGCAAGCTTTGCAACTGCTCTTTCAACAGTTCCTTTTCAAACCCACTTAGCGGACGCCCCTCAGCATTCAAACCCGACTGAAGCATTTGTTGCAACTGCGAAATTTTTGAGGATATTGCCTCAATTTGACCCCTTAAAGCTTGGTTGCTTGGTTGCGTCATCATTTCCATCGTCCGTCGGAGCATTTGCAATTCACTTTGCAGTGTCTGCCTTTGCTTCGTTGTTAAATTCCGCGATTGCAGCATGTGTTCCAAATCCTGAATCCTTTTTAGCAACGGCTGTAGTGAATGCATCTTTGATGCAAGTGCCTTATTTTTCAACTGTTGCTGGAGCAATTGGGCAGCGGTGATAGCCTTTGCAGAGACAAGTTGGACTTCACGCTTGACTTTCCGTTCAAGCTTTTGGGCATCGTAAAGGAGCTTGTTAAGCTTTATCATGGCTTCTTTCTTACTTAACCTACCTTTTTGTGCACGCTTGTATAGCTCTTGAATCTGCCTTGCAATTTGTCTTTCTAACTCGGTTGCCTCCGTTTCTTTCACCCGTTCAACGACGGGTTTAAGGAGTCGTTGGACTTGCTCCACCATTTTCTTAGCTTCTTTTCTGTCCTCACGCACCAAGCCGATAAAGGGTGAGAGCAAATTCGGCAAAAACTGGCTAACAAGCAGGGCAAAAATTAGCAGAATCATTGCCATATGCCATGCCGTCAAACGGAAGCGGAATAGCTGCGACGGATACACTGGGGCAAGATGTGCAATTGCATCCTCTTGCAAAGCTTCTGCAAATGGATTATCCCTGCAAAGCAAAGCACTTGTCACACGGTCTTTCAAGCATGCTCGCCGGTCAACGAGTTGTGCAACAACTCCCAGCGGCAATGGGCGACAAAATGCCCATGCTACACCGACCAGAATCGCAGCCACAATGAGCACTACAAGTGCATAAACTTCAACTGTCCATATGCCTCGCCAATCACCGATGTCGGCAAAAAATGCGATTGCAGCACCAACTGTTCCACAAACTGCAGCATAGCGCCATGAAAGGACTTTGCGAATTCTGAGCCGAAATCGGCTCAATTGTTGGTATAATTCGTCCTGTCGCATCTTTATTACCTCCTGCCATTTCATCTCCTAATGCTTTGTTACGCTTTGTCTATTCCGCAAGGTTCACCATCCCGCAGTCATTACACCTTGCTATGCCGCTTCTTAACTGTTTCTGCTAATCATTATAGCTTCAAGTGATAGCGTTGTAAAGCGAATGACAGGCAACCTATAAACGAATGTATGGACGCATGGAGCGCGCACGAAAAATCGGTCAAGCTGTAGTGTGAATGTGGCGGAGCACCGCCTGCACAGAGATGTGGACTGTCGTCCGCCACTTCTAATTAAACTTTCGCCGCCCTCAAACGGCTAAGAGCGAAAATGTGGGAAAATAGGAACAAAATTGCAGTCAAAATAAATATTACGGCACTATAAATTAAAACTAAATTTTTAAACTCGGCAAGTGAAGAATCGGAGTGAGAAGCTGAAGTAAGTAGCCAAATAAACGGATAAATTGGGGATAACTTCGAAATGCCTGTAGTATAGAATACAGAAAGGGTTGTGCCAAAAGTGAGCCAGCGTGCTGGTGTCAACCGCCAAATTAAAGCCGACCAGAACCGCCCAATTGCCCAGAAAAAACTCAATAACAGTGCGCAGTAACCAGCCCAAATGAGAGAGTCTTCCCAATTAGGTAGGGTTTTTGCCCGCCAAATTAATAAAGCCATTGCTATGGAGTAAAAGAGCATAAACCAGAAAATTATAAATGGTAGCGCCCCGGATGCAACTGGTTGAAACATCCTTAAAGGACGAAACCAGCCATCGTTGATTGCTTTTTTTCCGTTATGCTCACCGAATGTTGAGATCCAAGGGATAAATGGGATAATGAGCATCAAAATTACGATGGTAGGAAGCATGGATAGGATGGTCAACTCCCACGCCGATGCACTTTTGGAAATAGATCCTAAACTGGCAAGGATTTCCTTAATTGCTGGGTCAAAGCTCAACGCAGCGAGGATACAAAGCATCAATCCCTGTTTACGGAGAGATCCAACATAATTTTTATTGTGGATAATGGGCAATCTTGCGGCTGAGGCTGTTAACCAAAATATTGAAATTAATAGGCTAAATATTGAGCAAAATGCCCAACATGGCACCCTCACGCCCAAAATCTCTGTCGGCATGGATTTGATGTATGGAACACATAAGGGATGAATTGAGGCAATTGGAAAGATGATAAAAATAGATTGCGGCGATTGTTGGTAACTATAAGTATGATGTATTTTTTGCATCGTTATCAATGGGAATATATACAGAGAAGCCAATATTACCCCCAAATATGCCCAAAATGTGGCAAGACCGCTTGAGCTGCTGCATGCCGAACAATAAAGCGAAAATGCACATAAACTAAGCGTGCTTAAAGAAAGCATCGTATAAGTTGCTAATAAGTCAGAAATTGATGCTCCGCCCATAATAATGCACACTGTTACCATCGGCATTGACAAAACGAGCAGCAACAACAAATATGCCCACGATGCCAACAGCTTCCCGGAAAGAATTTGCATTGGGCGCAATGGAGTTATAAGAAGCAAATCTAATGTCCGACGCTCACGCTCAAATGAAATTGCACTTGCTGTTAACGCTGGTGCAATCAAAACAACAATACCAGCAAGACTGTAAAGCAGTGTGTAATAGAAAGCTTGTAAACGCTCTTGCAGTTGCGTTGGACTTGATATTGTCTCAGCAGCGATAATGAGATGATATGCCAAAGAAACAACGAAAATTAGAAACAATATGTAGACATCCTGCAACCAGAAAGAGCGCTTAAAGCGCATGCGAACTTTCATTTCGCGAAGGATAACTGGGTTTTTAACAACGAATGTTAGTGCACTTTGCAACCAATGGAAGGGGGATAACGCAATAATTTTGAGAATTTTCCCGCACTTTAGTGAGATTTGCACCATATTTGCTCACTCCATACCGCTATTTTTAACTTGCCCGCCAAACTTCAAACTAATACCATAACAGTTGAATGCAGGGGCGGATAAAATCCGTCCGAACCAATAAATTTTTTAGGATGATTTTACGGACAGACTGTCGTCTACACCTAAGAAACAGCGCCAACTGTGCAATTCCTATTTGAAATAAGCAGTGACAATGTGCGCTATGCAACTTCACCTTTCGTTACTTTCAGAAAAACATCTTCAAGGTTCATCTTCGCTTCGTTGAAGGCAGCGATTTTGTGACCATCTAAGATGATTCTGCGCAATAAATCGGCTTGTGCCTCATCATTACCAATGAACTGCGCTTTTACTATGCTATCAGCAATTTGGACATTAATAACTTCTGGCTGCTTGCTCAACCACTCAGCGAGCGTCTCGGCATTCTCAATGCAACGAATTGTCAGGAGCTTAGTGGGCTGAAGTTGACGCAAAATGTTGTCAACATCACCCCAAAGCAAGAGTTCTCCTTTTTCAATTATGCCAATCTTATTACAAAAGTCCGAAAGCTCTGGCAGAATATGCGATGAAATGATGACAATTTTCCCCATTGCTCCAATTTCTTTAAACAATTCTTTCAACTCCGCGCGAGCGCGGGGATCAAGACCAGATGCTGGCTCGTCCAAAAGCAAAAGCAATGGGTCATGAAGCAGCGTTTTAGCAAGACACAATCTTTGCTGCATGCCACGAGAAAGCGTTTCCACATAAGCATCTCTCTTGACGGTTAAATCGGCCAATTCAAGCACATTTTCAATCACTTGTGAGCGTTCGCTGCGAGGTATGCCATATGCGTCGGCAAAGAAGGCAAGATATTCCCAAACTGTGATACCCTCGTAAAGTCCAAAGAAATCCGGCATAAATCCAATTAATGGGCGCGCATCCTCAGGTTGACGAACTATGTCTATCCCGCTAAGAATGGCAGTTCCAGAAGTAGGTTCAAGTAAAGTCGCCAGCATACGCAATGTAGTTGTCTTGCCAGCACCATTTGGACCAATATATCCAAAAATGTCGCCGGGTTTAAGGGTAAAATACAGGTCTTTTACCGCGACAAGTTGACCGAATTCCTTCCGCAAGCCTTTAACTTCCAACATACAAAACACACCCCCAACAACACCATTATGCGCTCACATTGCATCAAAAGACGCAACAGCAGAAAGTCATCTAAACATGACTCCACTGTGAAAAAGCTCATCCAATATGGACTTTAGCACATGGTCATTAATAAGGGCAACACCATGGCTTGCCAAATTTGTTTTACACTCTTTGCTCAAAATCTTGTTGTTCGTAGTAAGGCACGGAGCAACGCACAGTCCCGTCAAAATGGGACATGGGACAATTTAGGACGCCACTTTGCTAACGCTTCGTGGCTAACTACGAACCTGGTCAACAAAGTTTGTAGTAAAGAACAGCAAAGTTTATTGGTAACTCACTTCTTTACCTCACGGAATCACGCACTTGAATGCGGGGCGGATGAAATCCACCAGAACCGATAATTTTTGTGGCATTTTTGGCAAACTGTCATCTGCCCCGCAAGACAATCTCAACTGCATAAGTCCCACCTAAAATTTTTGGTAGCTATCTTCCCCACTCACGCTATTAGCTTTAGCCCATAGTCGCTGACGATTTTTAGCTTCTTCCTTAAACGGCGTAGTTTCTTAGCCGAATAAATTCGTCTCTAATTTGTTTCGTCATAAACCGATTGCTAAAGACGGTGGCATAGCTAACTTAGCGAAGACAAAATTTTGAGCAAAGAGAGCAGCATATTTTAAGCATAATCCACCTGCTCTTTATGCAACTGGTTATGTAGTATACTGCAAATTCTTTCGGCAAGAAAGTAGTCTTGCCCTCCGTTTTTCGGTCCAGTAGGAACCCAACCTTTCAAAGCACCAACAAATTTTTGAGCAAAGAGCAATCTTCCTCAATATGATTTATGCAGTTCAATGTAGCTATTAAGCTGTTTATATCTTTTTCACTTTTGCCGAGCGTCATTCAACCTTGCAAAATACTGTTAGTTGCGTAAGTTCTGTTCAAGCAATCTAAAGCATAAACTATAACTGCTTCCTTGTCGCTTTGGAAATGGAACGAATGAGAATTACTATGAGTAAATACGCTAACAGCAAATACACAATTCCCTGCCATGTGCCCCATAAAACGGGAGCACTCATTTTGCTGTCTATCCATCCCTCGACAAAAAGCAGTAATAAAGTGAAAACAGGGTTATAAAAAATGATGGCACTTACAGGGTTGAACATCCAATTGTAAGTTGTTTCCATCTCCCAATAACTGCTATAAAATGGCTCAAAATCGACAACGATAAGTTCAAGAAACATTATCCACAATATCGGCAAAATAACTACAACTGAAACTTGTCCAACGAAAGCTGCAGCAGCAGTGAGCATCGCACGCTTAAGTCGGTAAGAGAGCCATAGCGTCACAGCTACCAGAAAAATTGCCCAACTAATGGCAACAAGCTGAGTTTTGAACACCAAGGATAAAATCTCGTAAAGTGATAATTTACGGCCAACACCAATTGATATAAAAATCAATGGTATGAAAAAGGAGATATAGATGAATAATAGAACTAATCTTGACAGAAATTTGCCCATTACAATTTGGCTGACAGTTAAGCGAGTCAAAATTAGCATGTCCCAAGTCGCTTTCTCAAACTCCATTGCAAAAAGCGAATGAGCCATAAGCGGTGCAATAATCCAAAGCGAAAAGCACTCCAAAAAGAGAACAAGCTCTGCAAACCCATACTCAGCCACATAAAACACTATTGCAATATAAAGTGAGGCAAGAAATGCCACAGCAGCAGTAATTCTCCACGGTGAACGAAAAAATCTCAACTTAGTCTGATCAAATAGGTGATACCGAAAAATGGGGTTATCACTTACCCAAAGCCGCCATAATGTCAAATTAGTTCACCCCCACAATAAAGACCGATGCTAAATTTGGGAAACCTCTTCATTTTAGCGGCATTATAACAGCTCATCAATATTCTAATGGGGAACAAACTACATTTAATTCAATGGGTGACTTATATATAGACGGGACATCAATCGTCGGTATTATATCAATATTGTCCACTTCTGCAACCAAATTGGGAATTGGCCCGGGCGAAACTGCTGAACTCTCCGGGATTTTAATTAACGATAAAGGAATTTTTGCTGTTTGCCCTGGTGCCAAATATGACGCTATAGGTATTTCGCTCATATATGAATAGAGTGTTTGAGAATTTCTAAGCTCAAATTCTACGCTTTTAAGGGCAAATGGTGTCTGATTAGTCACAGCTACAACCGCACGATCGCCCTCTTTTTCAATCCCTATTTTCACCGCTCCCTTTAGTGTCATCGGTTTGATAAAATGAACTGACCGAAAACTAAGGTTAGGCACACGCATCAGCACTGTTAATGTGCGTCCTTCAATAATAGTAAGCCCAACACCACCAAATTCTTCCCTGCTTTCGCCAATAACACTTTCAGCCTCTCCAAAATTCATGTTGTATAAACCACTGCGCTGAAAAAATGAGGTTGTATTAGCAATAAGATAACCATCACTTTCGTTTGGCACCATTATCAGAACACCATCCACAATGCTTTGGTTTCCAAGTTTATATAGCACATCTGTTGACCGAGAAATAATAAGGGTAAAGAGAAGGGCAATCACAGGCGCAATAAACCAATACCAATCCAATAAACCCATACGGCGAAGTAGGGAGTAAGCAACAGTGGTAACGAAGAAATAGATAATAAGCGTCAGAGTAATTTCCAAGGCTGGGGGAAAATCCAATTTGAAGGTTTTCTCCCGTCGTGTTGTCACCATACATACCAATCCACTTAACACAGAAGCAGCAGACCGCATATGCGGTGCTATTATTTTAAGCCAGAGTGATGGCAAACCATCCCAGGCACGAAATGCTCTATCCCAAGGATTAAAAGCCATAAAGAACACCGAGCCGTAGCCGTAATGGCGAGCAGCGATCAAGCAATGCTTTCCAATGGTGAAAAAAGTTTTGGCATCTTTGAGTGGTAAACCGACGGTAATAAAAGATGGTTCAGATGGGGGAGAAACATTTAGCCATTGCCCCAATGGTTGCCAATTATCCCAAATCTTTGTCTCCAAATTGCTCACTGGCAGAATTGAAGCCAATGCTGTATGACGCAAATAGATTGCCGATGAGCCTCCGGGTGCTATCAAAGTTCCACCCATCATCACCCAACGGCGAATAGCTTTCCACTGAGTCATTGTCAACCTCTCAGCACCAGAACATAGAATTATCCCACTAACCCCAATTAGTGCGGCAGTTTTTTCCGGGAAGTCTTCGGGGCGGCAATATGCCCATGATGTTGTTGAGAATCCCTTTGAGATAGATTTGATTTTATGCAACCACTCTAAACCGCCAATTTCGTCACCGACAGCAACAATCAACTTTGCAGTATCATCAGGTATCACTGGTATCAAGTCCTCTACACGAAAGCCTACACCCCTTAAGCTCACCTTAATGGACATCGCAGTTTGGGATACGAATGGTGTTGCCACAATTTCCTTACGAGAGCCAGAGGGTAAGCTCACAGGGAAAATGTATAAGTAATCCGTTTGCAACTGTGATGATTCTACCACTAACCTTCCGTCCACCGAAGGTCCATTATTCTGCACAACAATCTTGAGTGGCAAAAAGCTGCCCGGTGGGACAGTTGTGCCAAATAGCGGATAGACTTTCATCTGAATGGGGGAGCGTTGAGCCACTGCTATTGCCATTAGCAGCACTTCAACTATCACCATAATAAGCAGTCGCATGTTAGGCACTCCTTTGCCAACTGCCGAATAACTGACGAGCCAGCTATTTAAGCGGTTCCACTCACACACCCTATGCAATTGGTATTGAGCATTCCAAGCCCCATAAGTTTTAACCAATTGGCAATTTTCATAACCAAGCCATTCTACAGAAGTTTTCCTTCACTCAAACAACGGTTTAAAGAAACTACACAGCGCGATACTTCGCCGTTCATCCTACCAATCTATTTTAGCGCTCAACCTGCATAGAAGTTGCGCAGTTGAATGTAAGGATAGCTTAACAGCCATCCACATCTTTTGTTTTTGCCGATATTTATTGGGCAGACCACTGTCTGCCAATACAAAGCAACATAAACTGCATAACCCCCACCATAATTGATGCTATCTGTTTTTCATGTTCGTGGCAAGCCATCAAGCAAAGTAACGCCATCTTCAAAAATGACTTCATCGCAAAAAGGTCACCCAAACATGGTTTGCCACCCAATACATGGCTTCATAAAACGATTTATCGCTGCAACCAGTTATGCTTTTTCGCCCACCGAATTCCAAAGTAATACGAGTGCTGTCTGAATCGCGAAGCGACAAAACTTTCATCATACAGTGTTGCCTTTGTAGATGGCAGAAGTTAAAAGACCGTCGTGGAAAAGCTTTTTGGCTCGGCAGAAGCCTCGCCCTCCGAGTGACGAAAATTGTCCTCGCCCTCCAAGTGGTGAAAGTTTGTTGGTTTGTTCGTAGTAAGGCACGAAGTGAAGCGTAGTGCCGTCAAAATGGAACACAAGACAATTTTTGACGCCACTACGCTAACGCTTCGTGGCTAACTACGAACTTGGTGCTTTGTTCGTAGTAAGGCACGGAGCGAAGCAGAGTGCCGTCAGGAATGGGACAAAGAACAAAAGTGGAGCAACAAATTAGACGCCACTACGCTTTCGCTTCGTGGCTAACTACGAACCTTAACAACGAAGTTTTGGCTCAGCAGTAGCCTCGCCCCCAGCTTTGTGGCTAACTACGAACCTTAAAAACAAAGCTTTTTGGCTCGATAGTAGCCTTGCCCCCCGAATTTTTCGCCACAATTTTTCCCATTTTGGGGCTGAATTTCGGCATGGCAGTAGCCCTGCCCTCCGAATTTTTCTGTCACGATTTTTCGTCATCCCGGAGGGCAAGCCTACTGGCTTGCCGAATTTCTGCTTTTTTCGGTTGGCGGTAGCCTGACCTTGCGATTTCACGGTTTTGGAAACAATCTAACCCTTCAAAGCACAAATAAACTTCTGAGTAAGGAGCGAATACCGCCAAAAGCGAATGATGCTGTTTGCTTAACAACCGCCCCTGAGGCAGTATTATGCCCGCGTAACCCAGAGTCCTACTGCCACAATTGCCCAGTAAAGGGCAAATGTCCACCCCACAATTGGCACGAAGCAAATGAGAAATAAAGTGAATGCTCCTAAAAGAGCAGTAGATAGGTCATCCCGCTCTATACCCATTGTTTTCGCAATTTTCCCACCGATTACCCAAGAAACTGGCACTAAGCCGAGTGCTAAGGCAGACCATAGGGTGAATGCCGATAAAAGTGCAATTATGCCTGCAGGTGGGAAGTCTCTGCTTGCTGCCCCAAAAAGGACACCGATTATGGTGATGAAAAAAGTTAGTATTATGCCGAGCAAAAATGCATATGTGCCTTTTTCGGAAATAACACGCATTTTTTGCTGAACCCATCTTTGGAGCAATGCGGAAATAAGGCTAACCCATGCCCCAAGAATAAAACAAATGATAATGATAAAGCAAAGTCCACCAATAGGGCTAATAGATTGAGCAATCTGATGCAGTGGTTCTATCTTTTTTACCTGAGCCATTGCTGGGAGTGTAAGAGTTAAAGCATACATAGCTATAACTATGCGCATTTTTACTCCCCCCTTACAAAAAATTGAATATGAGATAAATATAGTTTAATGTTAGCTCTATCCAACTGAAGGAGTTGCTCAACGAATGCAGAAAAAGCAAAGCGAAACTTGCAAGTATTTTTTTGAAGCAAACCGCAGCGCATACAGCCAAAAACCAGCCAAAAATTAGCTCAAAAACTGGGATTCTTGAGATTTCCCCAAACTTGAGGCTTAAAGTTTCCCCAAATTTCTGTGGCGCATTAATCGGCAATAATTTGGCAATTTCATCCCCAATCTCAAGCCACTCCAAAATTATAGAGTTGCATAATGCGCATTTCCGCAAATGTTCCTGAACTATTAAGGCTTCTTCAAAACTTATGCACCCTTCCACCCAGTCGTGGATGAGAGGTAATAATTTATGGCATTCATTCACATTACACCAGCCTCCTTCAATTTTCTCCGCAAAGTTTCACGGCCGCGAAATAGCCACGCTTTTACCGTCCCAACTGGCACTTTTAACGCTTCGGCGATTTCTTGGATGCTTAAGTCCTCTCCATACCGCAGCAGCAGGGTCGCCCGTTGCATTGGTGGCAAGATTTCCAGCAAATCTTTGATTATTCTTCGCCGCTCATTTAGCCACCAAACTTCTTCGGGTGTTTCTGAAAAATCTTGCTGTTGAGTTTCATTTCCATCCAATTCAGAGGTGTTAATTAACAATTGTCCGTCGCGGTTTTTCTTTTTCAATGCATTTAGGCAAAGCCTTACAGTCAAGGTTGCCACCCACTTTGAAAAAGCCCCCTTTCTTTGGTCAAACAATCCGAGCTTTTGAAAAACTCTAAGAAATGCCTCCTGAGCGATATCTTCAGCCAGTTCTATATCACGCAGCATGTATAGGGCTATTCCATAAACACGGTCACGGTATCGGTGCACTAATTCATCAAAGGCTGCCTTATCACCTTGCAAGCATCTTCGTATAAGTTCGTTGTCTTCCATCAGTGTGCCCACCCGCTATATAATACAGCAGTAACCTTGAGTTGGTTGCATTGAAAATTTTATCGCTTGAATGAATAAACTTTCATAGTCATAAGTTACACACTTGAATGCAATGGGCATTATTAAGTCACTCACACCATTAGTTTGTTAAGTTTTTGGTGGATTAACATCCGCCAAAAGAAAATTGCCCTTTTCTCCCACTTTATAACCAAAGATCTTGCGGGTTTCATCCGCCACTGAGATACCAAAAATTCCTTCATGTTCATCTTCACTAAGGCTTTTGTAGTTTCACTCAACCAAGATTACTTCCCTTTCAATGCCGATGCGCCTGTAGCGAACGGGCAGGTGCAGGCGTAGTTCGTTAATGGTTGCAGGTTTGTGGCTTTGAACTTGAGGCTTGTGAAGTGGTTTAGTGTCTGTCAGATTAATCCCCAACGATTTTGCAAGTGCCACTGCATGTTCTCTTGCCCACCTTTGCGTCCATTCGTAATGTCTCATTGCATTGTTAAGCAAATTTATAGCGCCGTAAGTATCGCCATTTAGTTCTCTTTGGAGTGCCTCAACACATAGCACACAGGAGCGATAATAGTCGTTTGATGGGTCTAACGAGAGCGCATTTGAAAAGCACTTTAGGGATGCATCAACCAGTTGCTGTGCCTCCTCCTTGGCTTTGTCGCTAAGTTCATCAAGGCGCATTGACCATGAGCCAATCAGGCGTTTGAGTTTGAGCAGGTTGAGGTGTCCCAGATTGTGCCAATGCAAAGGGTCGCCATCAAAGCATAGTAGCGAACGCTCATACATTCTCATTGCGACTTCGGTATCATTACGGTGAAGCATCAAACCAAGTTGGCTTGCATAGTAGGCATTTTGCCTGTCAAGCTCAATTGAGCGTTGCAGCAGCTTAATAGCTTCCGAGCAATAGCCTCGTATGGCTGCTGAAAAGAGGAAGTGAGCGAAATCAAAGCGCATAAGGAACACCATAAGCACGGTTATGGGTAACGCCATTGACAGCCTCGCAAGTTGCCACACCGCTTTTGGCTTTACAGTGCTTTCGTAACAACTTCCCCTCTTGTCCGCAATGCAAATCCCAAGCAACGCCATTAGCGCACACATTATCGCAGGTATCTCAAGCTCTGAATTGCCGAGTGAGCCAACTAAGAAGCCAATGCATGCACACCATGCTGCAACCTTGTATGCGTTCACAGTTTTGTTGGCGATGCTTCGTATGTGCCTGTAACCATTGGTGATGCAAAGCAAAGCTACGATGCCTGTGAGCAGAAGCCCGACTGTGCCTGCTTCCGCTGCAATATGCAGATAAAAGTTGTGCGGGTGAAGGAAGATTTCTCGGACACCGCCTTGTGGAATGAACTTCGGATAAGCTAATGGATAGCACCCAGCACCATATCCAGTTAGCCATCTGTCTTCAACCATCAGTGCCGTGTATTTCCACATAGCGATGCGGTTGTAGACACTGATGTCAAAGTGTGTGAACATTGCAATCAGGCGCCTTAGCACCCAATTTCCCGGGACAAGCAAAACGCATACCATCAGAGTAGCAAAAGAGGCAACGATGATTGGCATATGGCGAATATTAAGCAAGCTCACTTTCGCCTCGCTTTTCCACTTGAGAGTGAGTGCGAGGAATGATAGCACCATTGCGAACATGCCTATGTAACCCGACCTTGAACAAGTGAGCAGCAAACAAAATGTAGTTAGCAGTGCACCGACTATCCCGATGAACTTGATCGCTGCATATGCTTGTATATTGCATTCGGTTCGCTTTTGCTCTTGGGCGATTGTGGCGAGCCACATCGGCAAACCCAAGATGAGGAACATCGCAAGGTCGTTAGGGTGATTGAGTGTGCCGATGATAACACGCTCAAATGGCTCACCGGGTGGACGCCTCGGAAGCCAAACCAACCATTGAAAAAGTGAGAGCGCAACTTCAAACGCACATGCAGTTAGCAAGCTTATGGCAATGCATCTTGTGCCGTCCTCTGTTTCTGCGGTGCGCCACGCGATCAGGAAGACGGCGAAATACATTAGGCGTTGCATTGCCACCTCAAAGCTTAGGCGCGGGTAAATGGAAAACACCGAAGCTAAAAGATACCAGATGGTTAATGAGCCTGCCAGAGTCAACCTGAGCACATCGTCTCTGGTTTGGCGAACGGATAAGAGGATGCCAATCCACATGGCAAAGCAGATGATGTGATTTACCAGCAATGTTGAGGGCATAAACAGCGCCTTAACAGTGCCACCGATGAGGAACATGTAAAGCATGAAGTTGAGCCAAAGCAAAAGGCAAAGCTTCATAGCGAATTTCACCCTTGAGTGCGCAAATGCGTTCATGGACGATGTGAGGCGCGCCTTGTTGTGCGCTGCAAGTCTGTCGTATTGGCATGCGATAATCCGCCACAATTACATTGGTAAGGATGCTACAGTGCGCATTAGCGCCAATGCTCATGAGTTTGAAATCGCCAGCAAGGTGTTAACGCCACCATGCTGCTTTTATTCACACCGTCATTGTCATTCGTGCACCTGTGCCTTGATTCCGTTTTCCTTAAGCAGTCGGACGATGTGCGCTACAGCTGAATTAAGTTCAGCATCAACTTCTTCCCTGTTGTCCGATGAAACTGAGAGCGTTATCTTGAGCTTGACATCTCGCCCGAAGCGTGAAGCTCTTGATTTGATATACACTTTTGGATGAGCTGAGGATGCCTCGCTCACAATTGGCGCAAGCTTTGATTCGTCACACAGGTCTGCGATTACCTCAACGAGCTTGAAATAGGCTTTTCCAAGGAGCCTTTGCAATAGCGGTGGGAGAGTGTTCTCCCAAATGCCTTTCAATTCGCCCGGCACCCCAGGAAGGCACAGAACAACATGTTCAGGTTGCCACTCAAGCCAAACTGCGGGTGCAGTTCCAACCGGATTGAAAATTGGCACTGCACCCTCGGGCAGCATTGCCATCTTCTTTCTTGGCTCTGTCATCTCGGCGCTCTCAACAAGACCTTCACTTGCAAGCTGTGAATAACGCTCATGCACCATCCTGTATGCCTCCTCATTCAACACCAGTTCACTACCAAATGCTATTGCCACTGCCTTTAGCGTTTGATCATCCTCAGTTGGACCAAGCCCACCGGTGGTGATGAGCAATGTGCGCTTGCGAGCGGCGGCTGAGCGTAACTCATCGGCAATGACATTCACATCATCGGGGAGCATAACAGCCCTACATACCCTTGCGCCCAAACCGGTTAGTTGCTTGCAGAGGTAATTAGTGTTTGTGTCCAAGACATCCCCAAGCAATAATTCGCTTCCTATGGCGAAGAGTTCGGCAGTCCTTTGCATTTTGCGTCACCTCAAATGCATTCACCAGTTGGCACATTGTGAGCCATTGCAAAGGATGATGCAAGTTGCATCGTGCTAAAATGGACATGGTCATGAAATAGACATGCCGTCATCCTTTATTCTTTGGGTTTTGGCTGGCGTTCGCCATCGTGTAAGTAAGGTGTTAGTTTATAAAGGTTGCTCTTGGCAGTTTTGGCTGGCACGGCGTTTGAACATTGCCTTTTTGACTCGCCCCTGCAAGGGTTTCAGCTACGCTGAAAAATTGTGGCTTCAAAGGTTGGTGGCATGAATGGCGAAATATAAAGCGCCGAGGGGAACAAAAGACGTCCTTCCGGATGAGATACCAGAATGGAGGTTTGTTGAGGAGACATTCAGACATGTTTGCTCTCTCTATGGCTACCGGGAGATACGCACACCGGCGTTTGAGGAGACGGAGCTGTTTGTGCGCACAGCTGGTGAATCTTCCGACATCGTCACGAAGCAGATGTATACATTTTCCGACCCGGGTGGCGAAAGCTACACACTTCGCCCTGAGGGGACTGCGCCGACTGTGCGCGCATACATTCAACACAACCTCGGTTACGGCATGCCTCTCGTCAAGTTGTTTTACATAGCACCGATTTTCCGATATGAACGTCCGCAGGCTGGCAGGCTGAGACAGCATCATCAAGTTGGCATTGAAGTGCTTGGCTCAAGCGATCCAGCAGTTGATGCCGAAGTGGTAGCGCTTGGTGTTGACTTCCTGAGCAGCGTTGGGGTGAGCGGATATGAAATTCACATCAACTCAGTTGGATGCCAAAATTGCCGCCCAGCATATAGGCAAGCTCTGATTGGGTTCTTGGAGCCGCTCAAAGACGGTTTGTGTGAGGACTGCAAGCGCAGGCTTAAAGTCAATCCGTTGCGCATACTTGATTGTAAGGAAGAGATTTGCAAGGCGCTGACGGCTTCAGCACCGCGCATACTTGCATACCTTTGTGATGAATGCAGGGTGCATTTTGAGAGCGTGCTCAGCTACCTCAAGACAATCGGGGTAGAACTCGTGGTTGACAGCAGGCTTGTTCGTGGGTTGGATTATTACACTAAGACCACATTTGAGTTCTTGCATCCATCGCTTGGTGCTCAGAGCGCTGTGCTTGCCGGTGGGCGATATGACGGCTTGGTTGAGGAGTGCGGCGGTAAGCGGACGCCGGGCATAGGCTTCGGATGTGGCATAGAGAGGGTTCTAATCTTGCGCCAACACTACAACTTGCGAACGGATGAGGGTAACATCGTTGATGTTTTTGTATGCGCGGTCGGTGAAAGTGTGCGCCAGCATGCCTTTAAATTGCTTAAGGAGCTCAGGTGTGCTGGTGTGCGCGCCGACATGGACTACCTTGGCAGGAGTTTGAAGGCGCAAATGCGCTTTGCTGACAGGCTTGGGGCAACCTATGTTGTCATCATTGGTGATGAGGAGCTTTCAAATGGCGTTGCAACTTTGAGGGCGATGAGGGAAAGCAAGCAACAACAGGTGCCATTGGATAAGCTCGTTGACTACTTACGCTCGCTGGAGGAAAGAGGCTCATGATGCGCACGCATTGGTGCGGTGAATTGCGCCCACAGCATATCGGGCAAAAGGTGAGACTGTGTGGGTGGGCGAGTAAGATTAGGGATCATGGCGGTGTTATATTCATTGACCTTCGTGATAGAAGTGGAATCGTCCAAACAGTCTTTGATCCATCTGCCTGTTTAAGGGAAGTTCATAAGTTGGCTTCTGAGGTTGGAAGTGAGTATGTGCTGCTTGTTGAGGGCGAGGTTGTGCGCCGACCGCCTGGGACGGAGAACCCAAAGCTGCCCACCGGTGAAATTGAGGTTCGTGGCGAGAGAATTGAGGTGTTGAATGAATCAAAGCCGTTGCCATTCCCGCTCACTTCCGATGATGCCGATGAGATGGTGCGCTTGAAACATCGTTATCTTGACCTGCGCCGGCAGAGAATGCAAAGGATACTTGAGTTGCGTTACAAGTTCACAAAGGCGATAAGGGACTTCATGGATGCTGAGGGTTTCTGGGAAATTGAAACGCCGATACTTTGGAAGCACACACCGGAAGGCGCAAGGGAATTCATCGTCCCATCAAGGCTGCACCCCGGAAAATTCTATGTGTTGCCGCAATCGCCACAGCTTTGCAAGCAACTGTTGATGGTTGCAGGTGTTGAGAGGTATTTCCAGATTGCAAGGTGCTTCAGGGATGAGGACCCTCGCGCTGACAGGCAGCTTGAGTTCACTCAGGTTGATATTGAGATGTCGTTCATCACCAGAGAGGATATATTTGATCTCGTTGAGCGCATGCTCGCATACGCTTTTGAGCATGCCGTTGGTATCAAGGTAGAGACGCCTTTTGCGAGGATGAGTTATAGCGATGCAATGGAACGCTATGGGACGGATAAACCGGATTTGCGCTTCGGGATGGAGATAGCCGACATAACCGATATTGTCGCCAACAGCTCATTTCAAATCTTCTCTCAAGTTGCCTCAGTTGGCGGTAAGGTCAAGGCGCTAAATGCCGTCGGGTGCGCCAGCTTCTCACGCAAGGATGTGTCCGAGTTGACCGACATAGCCAAGCGTGCCGGCGCAAAGGGCTTAGCCACAATCTCCGTCGGTGAGAGCGAGATACATTCTCATGTTGCCAAGTTCCTCAGCGACGGCGAATTGGAAGCAATATTTGAGCGCTTGAAAGCGACTGCTGGCGACTTGATTCTCATCGTCGCCGATAAGGGTTGGTTGGCATGCACCGCTCTGGGGTTGTTGCGCAATCACATTGCAGCAAAGTTGAATTTGAAGCGCTATGGTGATTGGAAGTTTGTTTGGGTGGTTGATTTCCCTCTCTTGCAGTGGGACGAAGAGGAGGGACGCTACACGCCAGTGCATCATCCTTTCACATCACCGCTGCCAGAGGATGAGTGCTTATTGATTGAAGGGGCAAACTCAGCGCTCCCGAAGGGACACCCTGAGCATCCGCTCAGCAAAGTTAGAGCCAACGCTTATGACATCGTCCTAAATGGATACGAGATTGGCGGTGGAAGCATTAGAATACACAAGCGCCAGCTGCAAGAGGCGCTTTTTAAGGCGATAGATTTGCCCATGGAGGAAGCTCACCAAAAGTTTGGCTTCTTGCTTGAGGCTTTTGAATACGGTGCGCCACCGCATGGCGGTATTGCACTTGGGCTTGATAGGATAATCGCCATAATAGCTGATACCGAAAACATTCGTGAGGTGATAGCCTTCCCGAAGACAAGCACAGGCTACGACCCAATGACAGGTTCACCAACACCGGTCAGTGAGCAACTCCTCAGGGATACTCACATAAGGCTTTCTCTTGAGGATTAAGCAATGTGAGCGGAAAATCGGACGGCGGCTTTAAAGTGCGCGTCTTTAGACGCACCGTTAACTCATTGGGAATCCGTTGTCTGAGCAATTCAATTGAAATGGGTTCATACAGTGACGCATAAGTGCAACGCTACAGTGAGAAGAAGGTGATGCGTGTGAGGCGCAAGTTTTACATCACGACACCAATCTATTATGTGAACGATGTGCCTCACATAGGCACCGCATATTGCACAATCGCTGCTGACATAATCGCGCGCTACCACAGGCTTCTCGGCGAGGATGTGTTTTTCCTCACCGGCACCGATGAAAATGCTATCAAAGTTGCAAGAGCTGCTCAAGAGCACGGCAAACACCCACAGGAGTTTGTTGATGAGCTTGCACAGCAATTTCAAGATGTGTGGAAGGCTTTCAACATCTCCTATGACGATTTCATCAGGACGACGCAGCAAAGACACAGAATGGCAGTAGTCAAGTTCATAGAGCAGATAACGCGCCATAGCCCTGATGTGATCTATCCAAGTTACTACGAGGGTTGGTATTGCGTGTTTGAGGAGACATTCTACACTGACGAGGAAATCGTTGATGGCAAATGTCCCGAGTGCGGAAGGCAAGTTCAATTAGTGCGCGAGCCCGCATTTTATTTTCGTCTGAGCTCGTTCTCGGAGAAGCTGCTTCGCTTCTACGAAGAGCATCCCGAATTCCTCGCGCCCGACTTTAGAGGGCATGAGGTTATCTCATTCGTCCGCTCCGGATTGAAAGATGTGGCTATAACGAGGGTTTCAAAGTGGGGCATACCGTTTCCAATTAGCCATCCTGAATCTGAAGGGCACATGGTCGTCTATGTATGGTTTGATGCGCTCGTAAACTATCTTAGCGGCATAGGCTATGGGAGCGACGAGCCAGAAGATGTTGAGAAGTTCAATCGCTATTGGCCAGCTGACTTGCATCTTGTTGGGAAGGACATTTACACGCGTTTTCATTGCACGATGTGGCCGGCAATGCTTATTGCTGCTGGGCTTGAACTTCCAAGGTGTGTTTTTGGGCACGGCTTCTGGAACATTGAGGGTGAGAAGATGTCCAAGTCAAAAGGGAATGTGATTGAGCCAGTGAGCCTCGCAAATGAGATAGTCTCACGGACCGGATGCACATTTGACAGGGCAGTTGATGCTATACGCTACTTCCTCTTTCGCGAGGTCTCCTTCGGACTTGATGGTGACTTCCAGCGCGCAAACTTGTATGCGAGGTTTAACAGCGACTTGGCTAACGACCTTGGCAACCTCGTTCAAAGGGTGCTCGTAATGGTTCGCCGCTTCATAGGTGGCAAGGTTCCACCGCTAAGTGATGCTTGCGGTGAGCTTAGAGGGTTGCTAAGCGAGTTGGTGCCCACGATAACTCAAGCTATGGATGGGTATGAATTCTCACAAGCACTTTCGGCAATATGGGAAGTAGTCCGCTCGTCAAACAGATTCATTGAGCGCAGAGCGCCATGGCAGCTCTCAAAAGAGGGACGGCGACAGGAGTTGCAGGATGTGTTAAGAGAACTTTTGGATGTGCTCTCATCGCTCGCTATAATGCTGTCCCCATTCATGCCATCAACTGCTTTTGAAATTGCGCGCCAAATGGGTGCATGCCATTTGTTTGATGGTTGGCGATGGGAGCACATCCTTCGGTTTGATAAATTGCCCGATGGGTTGAGCACAAGCGAACCGCAGGTGCTGTTTCCTAAGGGCGAAATCGTGCATGCAGGCGCATCACAAAGTGCTCAAGAAGGTGAAGTGAGAAAGGCTGCTTGTGAAGGTGAAACAACAATGGGCGCACAATACATAACCATTGATGAATTCAAGAGGTTGGATTTGAGGGCGGTCAAAGTTGTCCATGCGGAACAGATCCAAGGCGCAGATAAGTTGCTCAAGCTTGAAGTAGACATGGGGACCGAGAGGCGAACTGTGGTGGCGGGCATCGCTCAAGAGTTTGCGCCCGAAGAATTGATCGGTAAAACGCTCGTGCTCGTTGCAAATCTAACTCCGGCAAAGATTCGCGGCGTAATATCGCAAGGTATGATACTGGCAGCTGGTGAGGATAAACCGCTTGCGCTTGTCACCCTTGACAGGGAAGTCCCACCGGGGACAAAGATAAGTTGAGCGCCCTTCACTTCAAATTTTATTTGGTGAGTTCCTTTGCCAGGCTATGCTGTGGGCTTCAAATTGCAGTCTGATGAGTTCTCAAGCTCTATCTTCGGGCAGCAAAAATTTATTGTGGGCGTCTTATGCTCTCATGAGTGGCTGTGCCTAAAATAGAGGGAGGTTTTATTATCCGCTCCTGAATGAACTTTGAGGGGATTTGGCATGCGTCTGTTCGTCAGCTGCTTTATTGGTGCGATGGTATGTGTGGGAATATCTGTTACTGCCTCGCATGTTTTCTCAACCTCAGTTGCCACCTCAATCGGCGTTGGCGTGCTTGTTGGCATACTAACGGCTGCCTTGCTAAGCACATACATTGTGGACGCTTTCAAAAGGCGCATTGGCGCACTCAGTCAAGCGCTATCGGATTGCATTCGTGGCGAAACAAAAGCGATTGAGCGCCTGCGGGCTGATGAATTGAGCGTGCTTGGGGAGGGCATTTGCCAACTTGTTTCTAAACTGCAAGGGGAGCATCAAATGAGGTCAAAGCTTGAGATGAGGCTTGGGCAAGTAGTCAACTTGCTTAAGCGCTTCCAAACTCAAGCATACTCTGAGGGCGATTTGAAGGCTTCATTACGCCACATAAGGCAGCTCACAAATGCAAGCGAGTGCGTCATCCTCTCCTACGATGTTGAAGATGACGCCTTCTCATTGCGTGTTGAGGATGGAATGCCAGCCATAGCTAATGAGATACGCTACGGAAACATAAGCGATTCTGCGTGGCGTATCTTCCTCAACCGTTCTGAGCCGCTCATAGTTAGGCGTGATGATAGCGATAGGTTTAGGTTACTGCAATTTGGTCGTCAACTGCCATACGATGTCATGCTTATACCGCTCCGCTCCGAGAACCAATTGCTCGGAATACTTGTGCTCACGAAGGGCAATGGTGCATTCTCACACGACGATTATGAGGCAGCTTCAATTAGTGGGGCGCTATTTTCGCTCATGTTTCGCAATGTTGTGTTGCACGAGCGCTTGACGAACTTGTTCATTGAGACTGTAGCAGCACTCGCTGAGGCTGTTGATGCAAAGGACCCATACACAAGGCATCATTCAAAATGGGTGACTCAGTGGGCTGTCCTATTTGGCAAGTGGCTCAACCTTCAATCAGCGCAAATTGACACACTGCACATTGGCGGATTGATGCATGACCTGGGCAAGATAGCCGTCCCAGACGAAGTGCTGCGAAAGCCACAGCCGCTGACTCCCGAAGAATATGAATTGGTGAAGCTTCACCCCTCAAAGGGCGCCGAGATACTTTCGCATGTTTCATTGCCCTGGGATGTTATCCCAATTGTGCTTCACCACCATGAGCGTTGGGATGGAAAGGGCTATCCTAACGGCTTAAGAGGCGAGGAGATACCACTACTTGCAAGGATTGTCGCGATAGTTGATGCCTTTCACGCAATGACATCTGATAGGGCATATCGCCCAGCGCTGCCAATTGATGAGGCGTTGAGGAGAGTGCTATCGGAAGCCGGGAAGCAGTTTGACCCAACACTTGCATCCTCTTTTGTTCAGTTGGTCTATTCAAACATGAGTGCCTTCACTGTCAATGAACGATGAATATTGATGAGCCATATTCATACCACCGGTGGCAATATGCGCATCCCGCTAAAGAAGCCCTCAAATGCGATCCGAACAGCGAGTGACATCTCGCCTAAATCAGAGTAACATGACTGCCTTTCGGAGCGCGAGCAACAACTCTCACAATGTTGTATCATCCCTTGTTGACGAGGAAGTTTAAAACGACCATTGCGAGCAAGCCACGACATTGCATGAGTTGGATTTTGCCTTATCAAAGGAAACACATCAAAGAACGATGTTACAAAGTGTGGGCAAGCGAAGCCTGCCTGAATTACTTAGGGCACATTCTATGCGTTCATACTCAACCTGACCTGAAAATCATGAAGGAGAAGCGCTCTCTGAAGTTATCAGCGACTACCAGTGTTACCGGAATTTGTTGGACTGGCAATAGCAGTAGTTATCACAGATGCTCAGATGTAAGCATTGAGAAGCATTTACGACCCAAGCTCAATAAATGAAAATCAGAAATGGATGATGCAGTAGCGTTGTATTCGTTTTTGACTCGCTGCAATCCTTTCGCCTGTCATACAATGTTGGGTTTACAATTGCTTCGCTTTTCGCTACACTAAATGACGATAGTTTATGTAGGAGGGACATTAACGCTGAATAGGAAGAAGCAAGCTGGAGCAATTGGTGACTGAGGCTGCCCATACTTGTTGTGCTGTTTGCTATGCGTCACTTCCAAAGAACAAAGGAGGTGATGGATGGCGCAAAGCACATGGGCGTTTGGGTATATTTGTGCGCTATGTAAGAAAATGACAATGGGCGTTGGTGCTCAAATCAAAAAGGAGGTTGATGAGCAGATGTGTGCCAAGAAAATATTTGCTGTAAGGAAGCGTAGGTTGGTCAGTTTCACACTGATAGAGCTGCTGGTGGTGATTGCCATAATCGCCATCTTGGCAGCCATACTGTTCCCAGTGTTTGCAAGGGCAAGGGAGAAGGCGAGGAGTTCAAGTTGCCAAAGCAATCTCAAACAAATAGCCACAGGGATAGCAATGTATGTGAACGACTATGACCAGTTCCTACCGTATCGTCCATGGGGTGCCACAGTAAACTACTGCATAGTTGAGCAGCTTTACCCTTATGTGAAGAATGAACAGCTGTTTGTATGCCCGAGTCTGCCCACAGGGCATGGAACTTACCCAGCGAATCATCCTCGTGCTTCATGTCTTGCGCAGCAACTTGCCTATGGGATAAATGAATTCCTCTTTGGAGATGGCGTTCGGCACGAAACAATAATAATCTACCCCGGTAGAGCCTACACCATTGCCGATGTCAATCATTACTTCTTCCGAGCCGAGGATGCGGGGCAGAGAGGTCGCCTACCTGGTCGCCATACGGATGGTCTAAACGCTGCTTTTTATGATGGTCATGTAAAGTGGTTCAAGTTAGAAGTAGCATTTGATGAGTTGAGGCGTGGCTTAACACCATAGTTGGCTTTTCATCTTTGGTGGCTCATGGAAACTTCCTTCAGTAGAATATGGGCGAGGTTGTTGGGGTCGGGCAGGAGGGGGTATTCTTCCCAATACGGTGGAGCGGTAAAGTGCTTTAGCTTATACCACGAGGACACACTGCCGCTTGGAATAAGCAGACGATATAGTCTGCCGTTTGTTATGAACCTGAAGGGTCAAATTGCTTTGCTTGTGTGTCCTCAAGAAACCGTTACATTAGGGCAGTGTCTACTTCCAATTTGTTTTCGGTAACACCTTGATGGTGCATTTCCTGATGCGCTATCAATTTCTATCCCATGCACTCCTTCAAATATGCAGCTGTCTTTGGCAGCAGTTCATCTGAGTCACCTGGGATGCCGCACTCAAGTGCCATGTATTTGTCAAAGCCAGTTTCCTTCAAGGCTGCAAAGCCGCTTTTGAAATCGGTATGTCCATAGCCCGGGAGCAACCTATTGCTATCAGCTAAATGGACATGGTAAATCCATTTGCCGTATGCCTTTATGCTTGCAGCTATGTCCGCTTCCTCGATGTTCATGTGGAAGAAGTCAGCCATGATGCGCACATATGGATTGCCAACCCGTTCGCAAATCTCAACAGCTTGCTCAAGCCTGTTGATGAAGTGTGTCTCGTAACGGTTCAATGGTTCTATAAGCAGATAAGCGCCAACGCTTTCAGCATGCCTCCCGATCTCGTCAAGCAAACAAAGGAGCAACTCGCACTCAAGCTCAATGGCGCTCTTGTATGGTGACAAGTCGGGTATCCTCGGGGGACCGAATATAGGAACGAATATGAGTCCCACTGCACCGATGTCCGCAGCAACCGAAAGCAATTCCTTGATATCCTGCACAGCTATTTTGCGAGCTTGCGGATCTGAGTCAAGAGGTGTGCCGCGGTAGCCAGCACAAATTGTGCTCACCTTGATCCCAGTGCGCTCGGCTGC
The DNA here is from genome assembly GCA_025062195.1 of Armatimonadota bacterium. Taxonomy (GTDB): domain Bacteria; phylum Armatimonadota; class Fervidibacteria; order Fervidibacterales; family Thermosaccharophagaceae; genus Thermosaccharophagus. Next base: position 2,471 of record JANXAS010000035.1, on the reverse strand, counting down.
TCGTTTTATCTCCTCGGAGCGCTCCTTAAGCCCGCTGCCCCAGAACTCAATCCCTTCATATCCCCATTGGGCTAACTTTTCCATCTTCTCTTCAACCGATGCACCTTTAACAAGCCCCTCTTGGCATGAAAGCTTCATTGTGCTCACCCCTCTTCCCATTTCGTGTTGAGGAAACTTTTAACGGCGCCTTGAGCTTCAACGCAAGCTGATAGGCTTTTGAGCAAGCAGAGCTGTGCAGAATAGTTTGACTGCAACGCTACTACCAACCCAATAAATGTGCGCGGCGTTTCGCGCTCAAAGCATACTCATCAACTGCTGGTGTCATTCATTTACTGAAGCAGCGTGCGCTTTGAATATATCCTCAACAACTTCTATGTCCCTCGTTGCGTCTTCTCCGCTGGTCAAAGGTTGCTTTCCGTCCCGTATGCACTCAATGAAGTGCAGCGCTTGCCTTCTAAACGACCAATCCCAATCGGCGTGCACCTGCACAGTTTCACTGCGCTCACCATAATGCACCGTAACTTTGGCGGGCACTTGAGCAAGCAATGGCGGTGGCGTTTCAATTTGCATGAAGCCTTTCTCAAAGTAGAGTGTGAGGTGTTCGTCAAACCCGTGATGTTTTATTGGACCGCCAACCTCAAGGATGGTTGGCACTTTTGAAAACTCAAACATGACTAAGCGCACCCTATGCCTCAAGTTGACGCCGACAATGCTACAATCGTCACCCAAGAAAGCGCGCATCAGGTTGATGTTATGGCAGTGCACATGAAGGAAGTGATAATAAAGGTTGCCGTGCCCATACAGGTTTTTGCGCAGTTCATCCGAAAGCCACTTTGGACCTGGATCTCTTTCGGGCATGGCGCCATATGGCTCATCGGTTCGCAAAACCGGCGCGAGCAGCTCCCTCCCCGCTGTCCATTTTCCGCCAATGAAGCAATGTGCACGAGCGTATAGTAGAGAGCCCATCTCGCCACTCGCTTCCCATTGGCGAGCCAACTCTAACGCCATTTGAACGCCGGGGTCGTAACGCTTCATGTATGCCACCATGAGCAAGCGCTTATGCTCTTTGGCGACCTTCACAATATTACTTGCGCTCTCAACCGAGAGAGCTAAAGGTTTTTCGCACATCACATGCTTGCCCGAAGAGAGCAGCTTTGAAGCTATTGGCAAATTCCATTCAGGTGGTAAGGTGACGACGGCAGCTTCAATATCGCCGTCGTTGCAAAGTTCTTCAACGCTTCTATAGCGCTTCCTTATGCCGAACCTGTCAGCCACAGTGTTTAGTAACTTCTCTCGGCTGCCAACTACAGCAACAACTTCGCAGTCGTTAACCAATGAGGTAAAAGCGTGAATGTGCGTCGTCTGACCCATAAAGCCGCACGCCCCTACAATACCGACTTTAACCTTGCGCATGAGCATTCACCTCCATTCACCCAAAACAATAGCGCAAGCTTGAACTCAAACTTGTAGCACACGCAAATTATTTGCCCTTAGTTTTCCAATTTCCATAGCAACCCCATCACAAACTCAACGACTCCCTCGGCGCGCTTTGCAGCTTCTTTAGCGGCTACGGTGTTACACTTCGTGCCTTACTACGAACCAACAAACTTTGAAGTGAAGAGCGATGCTGTTTAATCGCCGGTAACCTGTGCGAGCCAACCGTTCATAACTTTCTCGCCAAAATTTTAATTGCAGCATTTGGTGATGATGAGGATGTCTCGGGAGTGGAATTTGACCCCTCACCAAACCTCGCTTGTCCGACTGCGAGAGGCTCTCCCCAGCTGGGCGTCCAGCCTAAATTCGGAGCACAAGTAGGCATGCCCTTAAAATGGATGCGGTATCACCATTCGTTCATTCGTTGAGATTCTCAGAATGCCATCAATGCCATCGGATTCACTCAATCAATGTGAGACAAGTTAATATCGGGTGGGTGTTACCCTTTCACCTGCATTTCAACTACTTCCTTAGCCTTAGCGAGGGCTTCGTCCAACTTGGTTGGGTCTTTTCCGCCAGCCTGTGCAAAGTCGGCTCGCCCACCACCGCCGCCACCAGTCACGCTCGCAACTTCGCGGAGCAATTCTCCGGCATGCACGCCGCGAGCCTTCGCCTCCGGGCTCACCTTTGCCACAAATAGCACGCGCCCGCCAACGACACTCGCAAGCACAGCAACCCCAGATGGTAGCCTTGCAACCAAAGCATCGGCGAGTTGTCCAAGCGCTGCTATTGACATGTTGGGGATGCTCTTAGCTACGAGCCTCACACCGCTAACTGTAATTGCTTCTTTGAGCAACTCATCAACATGCTTAGCTGCAGCCCTTGCTTCAAGCTGTTCAATGCGCTTTTGCAGGTTGCGCCTCTCTTCAAGCAATGCCGATATGCTCTCTCTCAACCTGTCGGGCGGTGTCTCAAGCATTTCCGAGATGTCACTGAGCAATTCCTCACGCTGACGCACCCACTTAAACGCTTCAAAT
>JANXAS010000034.1 GCA_025062195.1 Armatimonadota bacterium | reverse complement strand
AGGTGACAAGATAGACACACTTGGTAGGGACTTGGGTGGCAAGATAGACGCACTTGGTAGGGACTTAGGTGACAAGATAGACACACTTGGTAGGAACTTGGGTGACAAGATAGATGCACTTGGTAGGGACTTGGGTGACAAGATAGATGCACTTGATAGGGACTTAGGTGACAAGATAGACACACTTGGTAGGGACTTGGGTGGCAGGATGGATCAAATGTTGAGCTTGCAAAGTGGGACAATTGATTTACTCGCAAGGATACTGAATGTGCTTGAGGAGAGGTTGCCGCGACCTGGATAAGTTAATGGGTGTTAGTAAGGCAATGACGAAAGTAAGCTCAAAGCTCTCATTTAAGAGAGGGTGAGAGAGGATGATTGTGTTTTGTCTTGCGGTGCTAAATGTAGTGGTAGTTCTATTCTTTGCGCCGTTATTTGAGGGATTCGTTCGCAAGTATATACGGGCAAACATTGCCCACTCAAGGAGAGGTCCACTTGTTGGCGTCTGGCAGCCATTTTATGATTTGCTCAAATTGTTTTCCAAAGAGGACATACAAGTTGGCAGTCCACTTCAAGTCTACATGCCCATAGTGTGTTTTGGCTCAATCTTGGTTGCCTCGCTGTTTTTGCCGATCGCAGGTCAAGCACCACTTGATATGTGGGGGGACATTATAGTTCTCATTTATACGATAGGATTAGCTGCCACAGCACTTGTCATTACAGCGCTTGATACAGGCTCACCATACTCGTATGCTGGTGCGACCAGAGAGCTGATGCTTATGGCTTTGGTTGAGCTTGTATTCATTAGTTCCCTGCTTTGCGGTGCTGTGTGTGCTCGCTCTTTGAGGTTGTCTGAGATAATACTTTGGTATCGTTCTCGAGTTTTTTCTCTGCCAATGATTTTGGCTTCGGCTGCACTTTTCTTAGCTATGCTTGCCCAGTTTGGTCGTCTGCCTTTTGACATACCGGAAGCCGAGCAGGAAATAATGGGCGGACCATTCGTTGAAGTTTCCGGACCAAGGCTCGCCTTGCTCAAGTGGGCTATGTGGATGCGTCAATTCGTCGGTGCGTCATTGTTTGCATGCGTGTTTATACCTTGGGGGATGAGTGGCATCTTCTTTTTTGATTTGCTCATCACGCTCATCAAGATATTTGTGCTCTTCGTTGTTGTAACGGTGGTTGAAGTGCTTTCGCCACGACTCCGCGTTGATCAAGCGCTTAATTTTTATCTTGGTGTCTTTCTCACATCGGCAATAGCCATTGCCGTTGCATATGTTGCACCATGAAGATTTCGTTGCTGTTGAGGGGGCACAGCCAAATGATAGGGAGCAAGTTAAGAGAGTTGATGGTGGCAATTCGCGGTGGTGCTCCAAGAGCACTTGTTGTGACGCTACCATACCCTCTTGGACCCGGTGCCAAAGTGCCCGAGGGATTTAGGGGCAAGGTTGAGATTGATGTGTCAAAGTGTATCGGGTGCAGTGGGTGCGCAAATGTGTGTCCATCAAGGTGCATCATTCCCGAGGATACATCGCAGCTGTGGAGACGGATGACGATATTTAGGGAAAGGTGCACATACTGCGCTCGTTGCCAAGAGGTATGTCAGGAAAACGCTGTGACTCTCACCATGGAGTTTGAGCTCTCCACCGACAATCCGGGCGACCTTACCGACACTTGGGAAGTGTTTATGGCTACATGTTCTCGCTGTGGTAGATGCTTTAAGCCGAAGACGGTTTTGGATAAGATGATGGAGACTGGTTATAAGCCACCGATGGAGAAGCGCTACGGTGCAGTGGCAACTTTGTCAGTTAAATAGACCAGGATATGCAAGTGAGGTGAATTAGTATGCCTATAGCTATCCAACAGACTGATATTTTGGCGTTGCTCATGATTACACACCTTATTGCATCTCTCGTTGCAGCCGAGTTGCGCAACTTGCGCGCAGCTATATGGGCATTGGTTGTTCAATCATTTCTTCTGGCATGCATCATAGCTTCATTCGCTTTCGTCTGGAACAATTACACGCTTTTAATTTGGGCGTTCATAACTATTGCCACCAAGGTCGTCATTATTCCGGCGCTTTTGTTTTACATGCTTCACATTACATCCCTGACAGTGGAGCTTCGTCCATTAATCGGACTTAGAGCCTCACTCCTTTTTGGGACAGTGCTTATCGTCGTTTTTTATTGGATACTTCGCACATACATCTACTTTGTTGCTCCAACACAAGCTGCGATGGTTGAGCCAGCACGCTCAAGCCTTACTGTTGCATTCTGCATTTTTTCTCTCGGCGTCTATGTGCTGATAACGCGCAGGGATGTGATTAAGGTTGTCATAGGTTTGCACTTGCTTGAAAATGGAGCACATTTGGCGCTTATAACGCTTGCGCCAGCTTTACCCACAACAACAAAGCTTGGGATATGGACAAATGTTGTCGTCGCAGCTTATATGATCGTTAAGCTCACTGAGGGTATCTATAAGACGCTCGGAGTGACTGACACACTGGCACTTTCCGAACTCAAGCGCTAAATGCTCCAACAAAGCAATAGCAACTATGTAGAGAGGTGCCTGAGATGGTGGAATCATGGTTACCAATTTTGGTCTTCGTCATTCCAACAGTCTGTGGCGTAATAAGCCTTAGCCTTAGGCGCGCAAGCGGCTTTTTCCACTCTGTTATTGCCGTCCTTGGGCTTACCGGGACATTCGCAATATCGGTGGCAATCACAGTTGAAGTTATGAAAGGCAATGTGCTTGTAGCGCTAAACAACACTATTTATGCTGACGGTTTAAGTGCCTTGATGGAACTGCTTGGAAGCTGCATGGGCATGGTTGTGGCTATTTACTCCATCCGGTATATCCCAATTCACGTTGCTCATCGCGCAGATGCACCACAAAGGTTGAGCACATACTATGGCTTGCTTCTTCTCTTTCTCGGCATGATGAACTGGACATGTGTGACGAATAGCATTGTCTGGCTATATGTCACGCTTGAAGCCACAACGCTTGCCACAGTCTTCCTTGTGACATTTTACTGGGACAGGCGTTCGCTTGAGGCTGGATACAAATATCTCATGCTTGTTACAGTTGGAATCATATTCTCGCTTTTTGGTCTTGTGCTTATTTATGCCGGTGTTGCGGGATTACCTGAGATGAAAGGTCGTGATGTGCTTCTCATAACTGAGCTTAGCAGGGTTGGGCGAAAGATACCGTATAGTGTTGTGCTACTTGCAAATGCTTTGCTCGTTGCCGGCTTCGGTGCGAAGGCTGGGCTTGTTCCATTTCATGCGTGGCTTCCGGATGCGCATGCCGAGGCACCTGCTCCAGTTAGCGCTTTGCTATCGGGCATCGTGATAAAAGTTGGAGCGTATGCAATTGCAAGAATTGTGACAGTGTTTGCCCCTCAATATCCGGCTGTGATTATCTTCGTTGCCATCATGGCTTCCCTAAGTATGGTTATTGGGATATTGATGGCGCTCGTTCAAGATGATATAAAGCGCATGCTTGCTTATTCCTCTGTTAGCCAGATTGGGTATGTCGTTGAAGGGCTTGGCTTTGGAACTTACCTTGGAATTTATGGTGGTCTTTTCCATTTGGTAAATCACACCATTGTTAAGGCTCTCCTTTTCCTTGCTGCTGGTGCAGTTGCGCATGTTACTGGCACGAGGAGGCTAAGTGAACTTGGTGGGCTTGTGCACCGTATGCCAGTTGTAGCCATTTGCTTCTTCATTGGCGCACTCGCTATTGGTGGCTTGCCACCATTCAGCTTGTTCATGAGCAAGTTCACACTATTTGCTGCAGCGGCGGACCTGCGCCTGACATGGGCTGCAGTGATAGCAGTGTTTACGGGGTTGCTAACGGTAGCTTGTTTTGTGCGGGCTGCTTTGCGCATATTCTGGGGCAAGCCAGTGGAAGCTATACAACCAGCAGTGGCACATGCAAATGGTGGAGAGAGAAGTGTGCCCATGAGCATGGTTCTCCCGATGCTATTGCTTGCCCTATTAACGGTGGTTATCGGCTTTTATCCGGGGTTGATTCACCCCATCTTGGATAGAGCAACAGAGTGCATCTTAAAGGTTCTTACTGGCGGTTTCTGATGAATCGTGTGTTAGGCGATAGCGCAAACGCTTACGATGAGGTGAAGGTTATGGTTGGGTGGTTTAGAGGGCTATGTGAGAAGGCGTTCAAAAGGGCGCTTTGGGTCTTCCATGCAAACACAGGTGCTTGCAATGGATGTGATATTGAGGTTATCAATGTGCTCACTCCGTATTATGATGCGGAGCGCTTTGGGATAAGGCTTGTTGGATCGCCAAGGCATGCAGATGTGATCATCATTACCGGTCCGATCACAAGGCAATCTGGTCCGGCGCTTGAACGGCTAATTGAAGCGGTGCCATCGCCAAAGTTGATTATAGCCGTTGGCTCATGTCCAACTGGAGGAAACATTTGGTTTGATTCATATGCCACGCATGGTGGTTTGGCTAAATTCCTGAGTGACAGAGGCATTGACATCCCAGTGTTTTATGTTCCCGGCTGCCCACCACGCCCAGAGGCAATTTTATATGGAGTGGCGTTAGCACTCGGCTTGGTTGATAAAAAAGTAGCACCAAAGCGCCTCAAGCAGGAGTTACTCCCACCAAGAAAAAGCAGTTAAGAATGGTAGAGCCCATCTCAACCTGATAAGTCAATCAAATTTTGAGTTAGTGAAGGTGATAGGCGATGTTGCATATGCCTTGGATGGTAAAGGCGCAAATTGGCGTAGCGCTTCTGCTACCGTTAATTGCATTTGCAGTATTTTGCGGCTGTGGCGAGCATCGTATAGTGGCGCTCCCATCGGTGAAGGTGGCGCTTGAGCCGGAATATCCGTTGCACATTATGGCGGAGCGTTACAACGAATTGATGAGCTATCTTGGTAATGCAACCAAAAGGCGTGTTGAATGGATCTCGGCAATAAGCAGTGAGAGCATGATAGCCACTATTGAGGCCAGGAAGCCAGACATCGCTCTTGTTGATCCGTTGCACTATGTCATCCTGAGGAAAACTTGTGGAGCGGAACCACTCCTTAAGGTGCTTTTGCAATCACCAAGTGGCACCAGGGCTGGAGGGGAAGTAAGGGAAAGCACTCGTGGGGTGATCATCGCTCATGCTGATGAGGCAAAACCGGGGTTGCATGAGTTGGAAGGGAGTGTAGTTGCCGTTCCCTCAAGGCAGCTGCTCTTTGGATTCGTTGCCCACATCAAGACTTGTAAAGATGCAGGTGTTGATTGGCGCTCAGCAAGGTTTGTTGTTGAAAGGCGCGAGGACAGAGTTGTTGCAGCGGTTGCGCTCGGGAGGGCTAAATTTGGTTTTATAAGGGAAGGCACGCTTGAGCTACTCTCCGGCATAATTGACCTAAGCAAAGTGAGAGAGGCGAGTAAGACTTATCCGTATCCAAACCCATGTTTCGTATGCCTTCCCGATGTTTTGCGGAGGCGAAAGAAAATTGTGATGGAACTTAAAGAGGCGTTACTTAAGCTTAACGAACCATCGCCCGAGAACAAAAGGATATTGAGCTTAGCCGGATGGGCTGGCATCACTGAGGAAGTTAGCGATAAAGAATATGATGTGGTCAGACAGCTTTTAACCGAACTCAATTTGCCTTATTGACAGTTTACAGTTTGGCAAATGCACCATAGGCATCAGCCGATGAAGACTTCCGGCTAAATGTCCTTTCAGCTGTGCTTAGTATCGTGAGGATTACAGTATATCGCGCAACGATTTACGGGGAAGAATTTCAGATAATGCTCTCATTGCACAATTTTGCTGTTGCTGCCTTGCCGAACCATCCTGCTCTATTGGCTTAGCCCTTGGGTGGTGATGACTCTTTGGGCTTTCTTGAGTGTGCGTTTCCTGACGCCTGCCAAGTTTTTCGTTCCCTTGAAAGATGCGCTCCCTAAGAGACCGTTAATTTTGGAGGTTCGGGAGAACACCCTAAAGATGCACTGACGCCCTTTGGAGGTGAAGAATCAGGGAATGAGTTCGCTTGGCACATTTATCAGGGGTCAGTCGGGAAAAGGGTTGTTGAAAGTTGTCTCGCCTGAGGCAAGCAACTTGAAACGGCTTGAGTTTGATTTGTTGCGTTTGAGCGATGGAGAGCGCTTTGACGATGAGGCAATTGTGAAGCCAACCAATGCTGATAAAGTTTTACCAGCTGAGGTCGCCGTCGTTTTGCTATCAGGTGCATGCTCACTTTGCGCCGGGGATGATTCATGGGAGGGACTTCAATTTAGGAGGGATGTGTTCAGCGGGAAGGCAACGGCGCTCTATGTCCCGCCAAGAATGCGCTATAGCATCGTAGCAAGGGGTGAGCTGGAAGCCGCAATAGTTAGGGCAGTTGTTTCAGACGAAGATGGCACTGACCAGCCAGTGCTCATTACGCCGAAGGAAGTTAAAAGGCGCACAGTTGGCTTCCTGAATTGGCGCCGGGAAATTGATGACATCATTGATAGCTCTTTCCCAGCAAGAAGATTGCTTCTCGGTGAGACGCGCAACCCGCCGGGGAATTGGTCAAGCTATCCGCCTCATAAGCACGATAAGCACAATCCACCATATGAAGTGAAGCTTGAGGAAGTCTACCATTACCGCATATCACCATCTCACGGTTTCGGGGTGCAGCTGCTTTACAGCGATGAATGTTGCGAGTCGTATGTAATCCGCGATGGCGATACGCTCGCCATATCTGAGGGGTATCACCCTGTCGTTGTGGCACCCGGATATCAACTCTATTACCTTTGGGCACTCGCTGGGGATGAAAGGAAAATGCAAGTCAGGTTTGAGGAAGCACACACATGGGTGCTTGCCATGGAAGCTGTAATAGCTACTATGCAGACGACATGATTAAATGCAGAGTGCACATTGCTTCGCGTGGCGAAAGGGATATAATTCCCCTAACCCTCTAATTCAATGTTCCAGCAAATGTGGTTGTAAGATGCATTTTTAATTCATTCGCTCAAGTCAACCTCAACAACATCAATTTGGCGCTCGTCAAAGGTGCCGAGGGAATGCTTATAGTCAGCGGCTGTAAGTATGTATGTTGGCTCCGGGTATATTTCGCCAAGTCTGATGGCTTTCCGTCTTTCACGTATTATTTGTAGACCGCAAGCATCTACTGCCACAGGGTCAACTCCCACTATTATCCCGCCATAGTTCCATCTGAACTTCGGGTTATCTTCGGGACCACCGTGGCATAGTGGGCGTAATGCATCACAGATGACCAAACGATGCGTATGCCTTATTTCTGGAAGGCAATTAGCATCGGCAACATAAGGGTCACATCGGTTTGGATGATACCTGTTTGGGTTGTTGATTGAGCCGAAGTGGTTTTTCAATGCGGCAGTGATTCCAGCTATTTGATGCGTCTTCAAAACCGGAGCGTTTATGATGGCATCACATTGCTGCGCGATGATGTTGCTGACAAATGTAGTAACTTCGCCGAACGAGGAAAGTTGCTTTCGGTATCCGACTACATCAGTCCCATAGCAGAGAACTCCCGGAGGGCTTGTCCTAATAACATAGCCGGCTCTTTTCAACTCCTCACTCATCCTGTCCCAAACAATTATTTGCTCCTGCCTGATGCCTGAGGAACATAGGCTTGCAATGATCGCATTAACAAGCATCGGGCTCGTTGAAAGTGTTGCCCCGGCAATGCAGTTGACCTTTATACCAACTATCTCATTTGGCTTAATTAACCTGCGCCATGCAGTTGGAGCGTCGCCGGTTCCAAATAGCCTTGCAAGTGCGACATTGACCATTTGGAACAACGCCCAATACAGCTGGTTGGCGTCAAGTGTCCAATATGGCTTCTCATCCGGCAGCGAATAGAATAACTTGTGGCGAGCGATGACCACCCTTGAACGAACCTGACGGGATGCAACTTGTCCGGACGCCCTCGCTCCGAGCGCTATCAAGCCACCGAATGTTGCTTTTAGGAACTGCCTGCGCTCCATTTAGCTATTCACCTCGTGCTTAACTCCAAATGCCCGGTATCGGCATGCCACAATCAGGACAACGCCCCTTTCGCATCCTGTTTGAGCGTATGACATAGTTCACACGCTGTATGAGGAGAGAGCCACACCTCGGACAATAAGTTGATTCACCACCGTGTCCCGGAACATTCCCCACATAGACATATCTGAGTCCGCTTTGAAATGCCACGCGCCTTAAGGCATCAATTGTCTTTGCCGGCGTTGCGGGGAGATTACGCAGCTTATATATCGGAAAGAAGCGTGTGAAATGCAACGGCACATCAGTGCCGACATTTTGTTTCAGCCAATCGCACATCTCCTTTACAGAACGCTCGTTATCATTTAGGCTCGGCACAACAAGATATGTAAGCTCAAGCCATGCGTTCGTTTCGTTCACAACAATCTTGATTGCTTCAAGCACTGGCTTAAGCTGCCCACCGCATACATCCCGATAGAATGATTCGCTGAACGCCTTCAGGTCAATGTTTATTGCGTCCATGTATTGGCAAAGCTCTCGCATTGGCTCTGGGTTGATATAAGCAGCCGTATGGCATATGTTGAGCAAGCCGGCTCTCCTTGCTTCCTTAGCGCAGTCAATCGCATACTCAATGAAGTTTACAGGTTCGGTGTATGTATATGCGATGGCTCTACAGCCAAGCGCTTTTGCCTCTTCCACCACATCGCTTGGTCGCATGTAAACACTCTGTGTGTCCTCGGGGCGGGCTTGCGATATTTGCCAACTCTGGCAATACTTGCAGGTCAAGTTGCAGCATGCAGTTGCGATCCCGAATGTTTTTATCCCTGGAAGAACATGATACAGCGGCAGCTTCTCAATGGGATCAACAAGCTTGGCGCAAACTCGCCCATAAACGAGAGTGTAATATACACCGTTTCTGTTTTCTCTCGCCCCGCAGAAGCCGCGCTCACCTTCAGACACAATGCACATTCGCGGGCAAAGTTCGCACACTACTCTGCCGTCGCTTAGGAGTCTGTAGAAGCGAGCCCTGATTAAACTTACGACGCCCGATGCATCCGAGCGGTGACCAAAAGCGCATAGGCTGCCAATACAACAAATCAAAGTTCGCTTGAGGAACTTTCTCCTGCTCTCAATCACCTGTTGCGTCATCTGAGCAGCACTCAAGTCGTCACCCATGTTTGCACCCCTTAGTAAATAAGAGCATAGTTTTTGAGCTTGTGTGGCGTGAAGATTGTAGACGATGCAAAGCGGGGCGGACGATAATCCGCCCCCTCTTTTTGGCGCGTCCCATTCGCCTTTATTATTGCTTGTTCACACCGAGGTTTTTGGGAAAGCAAACTTCACTGCCATTCGCACCAGCAGCTACATTCGTGTGCTCCTCGCAGGGAATCCCCAAGTGCTAAGCAATCCTGAGAGGTCATTTCGGAATGTGTGTTTGAGCGCTTCCGAAAACACCTCAACCCAACTGCCAGCAGTCGCAGCATCATTGCGCTTGGTGCGCATGAAATTGAAGAAGCGTTGATACGGAGACCAGTCAATGAGCTCCTGGCCATAACCGTTTGCCTCAAGTAGGTATATAAGCATACCGAGAGCCACATCAGGATTGAGTCTCGTCAAATCTGCTCCCTGGCGAACATATTGCACCAGTGAATTTATAGCTCGCTCTCTCATCCTTACGACTTCTTCATGTGGCAACTTGATAGCGCTCGGGCTTCCGATTGTGTCTCTTGTTTCACTTACGAGAGCATATTGAAGTGCTCCGGCACCAAGCCTTGAAAAAGCTTCCATCCAAATTGGCTTTGTCTCGCCAAGTGCATTCCATCCAAGCTCATCCGAGGATATGAAAGCCCTTGTAAGCTCCCTGAAGCCCAGGTGCCACGCCGGTGGGTCACCAACTTGCGATTTGCTCATCGGGATAACATTGCGAGGGTGTCCACCAATGCCATCTGCAAGCACGATTAGTATTGGCTCGTTTGTGGCAATGTCACAGCCTGTCCATTCGGCAAGGCATACAGAGGCAGCTTCCCAAGTGTTTGGCAAATTGTATTGGCGAACCCATGCGCTCACTTCAAATGGCATCAATACAACCACCCTTTTGCCTTCCCACAGGTCTGCAAGTTGCCAACCCAGTTCGCCACGAAGCTTTCTCTTCACGACTTCCATCCACTTACCGATGCGTTCAATCAGCGGTTGAGCGCCATCGCCGCCAAGCCTTGTTAACGCTTCTTCTATGTCATCGCTTAAGCCACACTCCGGATAGCGCTGCAGTATTTGTTGATAGGTGCGAATTGCGTTCTTTCGGTCGCCGGAAAGCTCGTAAGCCCTCGCCAGAAGAAATGCCGCTGGAACATACAGCTCTCCAGTCGGGCACAGGTCAACCAACCTCTTGAGCCTTTCCCTTGCACCCTTTGTATCGCCAATCTCAAGTGAGATTGCTCCGCCAACAAACAAGCTGTCATCCGTCAAATCGTCAGCGCCAATTGCATATCCGATATGATGGCGCTCACCCTCAAGCCATGCTCTTTCTGCAACCCTATAGTAATGGCGCATCACCTTAAGAAATGTTTCCTTGTTCTGTCCGAGCTTCGGCGGGAATATTGTCGGAAAGGCTCTTGAAAGGCTTTCATACGCCTTAAGGCATTCGGGATAGTTTTCTGGATTTTGGTAATAGCGAAGCACCTTATACCAAGCCTCGGCATCATAGCCGCATCCTGGAAAGGCAGTCAACAACTGCTGGAGCGCGAGCGCTTCTTTCTCTTCGTCGCCAAGTTGCCAGTAGCATTGTGCGATCTCATAAAGAGCGCTGACTTGCAATGGGCTGCCAGTTAACCTTGCAACCATTTGGAAAGCAGCAACTGCGCTATTTGCCCTCTGCCAATTTTCAATATTTGGGGTGCTTGCCATTGGATTACCGACTGCAGCTCGCCAATCGGGGAGCAAGCGATAGATCTCTTCAGGACCGGCAGCCCTTGCAAACTTATCAATGAGCACTTCCATAGCTTGATAGCATTTTCCGATGTTAAATAGGGCTTCCGACCACTTGTCATGCCCATACATAGTTGCAAGGAAACGCCTATAGGCTTGAACGGCTGCATTGTATTGACCCATAGCTTGGAAGTGCTTTGCCTCGTTGAACAGATCGTCCGCTATATCGGCTGGGAATGTCATGGCGAGTGTGCGTTGTGAGCGCTTCATGATTTCATTTATCTCGCGCACTGCTTCTCTAACGAATGGGCTCCCCGGAAAACTGTTGATGAATGTTTCATAGGAGCGCAACGCAACACCATCCAAGTTCATACTCCTGTAGCATCTTCCGATTGCAAGGGATGCGTCATCTACATGTGGGCTGAACGGGTAGTTCTTGATGAGGCGTTCATACATTTTGATCGCTGCCTCATAGTTTCCATACTCACGATATTTGTTTGCCACATCCCAAACCGCATCATCGCAACATGGGCTGTATGGGTGCTCATTGAGTAACCTCTCAAGGGCTTGCAATGCCCTTTCTTCCATTCGTTCACCGGAGTAAAGGCGCACAAGCGCGCACAATGCATTGTCAGCATAAATGCTGTTTGGATACTCATTTGCCAGCCTTTCAAGCAAGCGAGCCCTCGTCACCTTGTCGGCGACGAAATCTCGTTCGTAGCGTTGCGCGAGCATCCATAGGGCATCGTCTGCAAGATCGCTATGAGGGAAACGTTCAACCAATGCGTGAAGCGCTTCAATAACCTTGCGGGCATCTCGTAAGAGCCCGTAAAGCCTTGCACGATACATGAACATATAAGGAACAAAATCGCTATCAGGGTAAAGGTTGAGGAAGTCATCAATTGCTCTAAGCGCAAGCTCAATTTGTTCCTTCTGATCCGGACGGCAGCACGAATACACAGCTCTTGCAACATCGTCATACATATTGAAAGCCGTCAGCCTGCTCGGTAGACGGACTGCTAAACCAAACTGTGCTCTCCCGCCAGCCGAAAAGGCATCTGAGACAGCAAAAGCCACAAATGTGACTGCAGCAATTAAAATAACGCATCTTTTATGCATCATGTTACACTCACCTCTGGTGACCTTACTTTTGAGACCACAGTTCCAATTAAAAATTTACCACACTGCCATCTAAGCGTCAAACCACAATGAGCGACAATACAGCATTGAGCAAATTTTGGGTAGTGGCAAATGTAATGCGCCCGAAAATTAGGATGGGCTTTGCTTGCCCCTCAAGTTTGCGCTTGTTGGCAAAACCTTGTGATTCTTATGTGGCAAGAATTTGGGCAAGCGCTATGAGCGATCTGTCCAACCGCTTTTTCTTTGAGTATGTCTCTTTAAGCGGTGTCAGAACGATTTGACCGTTAATCTCGCCGACCATCTTGTCAGACTCGCCCGCAAGAAGGGCTTCAACGGCAGCAGCACCAAGTTTGCTCGCTAAGACTCTATCCCTTGCGGTTGGCTTACCGCCGCGCTGTATATGCCCAAGGACAGTCACCCTTGAATCAAGTTTTGTTCTGTCTTTGATGAACTGAGCCAGTTGGAATGCGCCACCTGCTTCATCACCCTCAGCCACTACCATGATGCAGCTTGTCTTACCCATGCTGTGCCATTTAAGAAGCTGCCTTGAGAGTTCATCCACATCCGTCTTCACCTCGGGTATCAGTATCGCCTCAGCACCGCCGGCAACACCTACATCCACCGCTATGAACCCTGACACCCTTCCCATAACTTCAACCCAGAATATGCGCCCGTGAGCTATAGCAGTGTCCCTTATTCGGTCAATGGCATCAAGGGCTGTGTTGATTGCCGTGTCAAATCCGATCGTGTAATCGGTGCCATAAAGATCGTTGTCTATCGTTGCTGGAACACCTATGACGGGTATGCCCGATTCAATGCAAAGCTTATGTGCGCCTTTGAAAGTGCCATCACCGCCAACCGCAATCAAGCCATCAATGCCAGCCTCACGCAACTTTTGAATCGCCTTTTGCCTGCCCGACTTGTAATAGAATTCCTTGCACCGAGATGTCTTGAGTATTGTTCCGCCGGTTTGAATGATGTTTGAAACTGTCCCTCTATCCATTGGGACAAAATCGCCCTCAATCATCCCTTGGTATCCACGCATTATTCCGATTGCTTCAACGCCGTGAAATAGAGCTGTGCGCACGACCGCCCTTATACAAGCATTCATTCCGGGAGCATCACCACCACTCGTGAAGACACCTATTCGCTTTATGTTCGCTTTGCCATCGGCGCAGATATAGAGCCACTTCCTCACATCCAATCACCTCGGCTTGCGTCGGTCTTGCTGCCCGTCTTTCTCCCGTTAAGTTTGCACCGATAAACACTAACACCGCGCAAATACAGCGCAAGTTCAACAGCAGCGCGAGAGCGTAACTCAACAACCGCTCTATCACTGCGCCATTTGATCCAAGGCCTCCAATCTGTTGTCTCAACGAGCCAGAATTCGTCCGCCGCCTTGCGAAGTTCTTCAAAGTCTTCCAAGCGCGCTTTCGGTTCAATCAAGAGGACGAAGTTTGTTGCTGCCGTCGCGGTCTCTTCGGTCAATCCGAGAACCATGTGACCCGAAGTTGAACCCATGTGATAGGTAATGGGCGCAAAGGAGAGGACAGAAGAGTGCACCACTGGCTCACTTTTGCGGTGCTTCATAAGGTAACCGGCTGCCTCTTTCCACTGCGCCTCTGCATACGCCTCATCGGCGAAGTAGAACCAAAGCGATGCCAAGTTGAGAGCTAAGACCGATGACGAGAGGACAATGGTTATCTTGCGCCTGTGGCTTGCGAGCGCTTTTGAGATGATGAGGCAATATAGTGGCGCAAGTGGCAGAAGTGTCCTTGGGTGCCAGACTGGGAGGAAAAGAGCTATCATAATCCACAGCGTGACGCCGAGAAGAAATATCACCGATAACGGTTCCAGTTTCTTTTCCATAACGCTTGTCCAAAAGCCTCGCACGAGCAAATACGAAAATAGGATTGCTGCCAAGATAACTACTATGCGTGCGTGAATGGCTGCGTGATGCACGGATGGCGCAAATGTGGTGAAGTCGTGAAGCATATCAAGGATGCCGAGGAGGCTCGCTTTTGACATATGAAAGCCGTGCGCAACCGAAGACACACGCTGCAAAGTAAACTTTGCCCATGGCAGCATCATGGAAGCGATGATCAGGTGGGCAATACACCACCGTGCAAGCAATCCCTTAGCATGGCGCAGGTGGACTGCACAGACAATCGCAATGACAATAAGGACTGGCAGTGCAATGTAATGTGTATAGAGGGCGAGCAACGCCGCAATGCAATATGTCAGGATGAGCCAACTCGCCTCATTGAAATCGCGAGCGCTACTGTTCAATTCCGAGCCGCTCATATAGGGTTTACTTATGGCACGGCTCTGCAAGAGGCGCACCGCAGCAAGCAAGGCAAACATCACAAATGTTGTGCAGGGCATATAACTCCACACCTTCTGACTGAATGAGACAAGGTAGCAATTTGTGGCTGTGATGAGTCCGGCAATAAATGCCAGTTGAAGCCCGCCGATTCTCATCCCCATATCAAAGCTTGTTGCGACGAGCGCCACACCAAGAGCTACTGAAAGCAACCTCGCCCAAACATAGCCATCAACATAGTTCCATAGCTTTTGGGTGACGAACCAAAGCGGTCCGTAGTTTTCATGCGGCAGTATTTGAAGCAGTCTCTCCCAACTCATCTTGCTGTAAAGCATGACGACAGCTTCATCACAGTAAAGGTCTCTTTCGGAAATACCGATCAAGCGCACAAGCAACGCACAAGCTAAAACGAGCAGCAAAAAGGACAAGCGCCGGTTGAACATGTCGTCTCACGCCCTTGTAAAAATTACCAGCCACCTTGTGGCGTTCATCCTCAACAAAATTTATCCTCTGGGAAGCTGCAGGGTTTGCTGCTCCAAAAGCGTTGGCAAAACCATCAGCCAAAAACGGTGACACTCTCTCAATATCACTTACCTTGCGAACTTATGGTCAAGTAAACGGCAGCGCGAACATCACAATGATGCCCGCTTCAATGTCCATCACAAAGCAATAGCGAAGCAGTGTTAAAATCTGCGCCCAACTTGTTTTTGGCGGCACACCACTTTGTGCCCCATTGTAAACCCTTGAGCACCAATTAAAATTCGTTCGCTGCCAAGCAATACCATTTTCAAAAACTAAGGTAGCATCTGATGTGGCATCGTGGTCTGTCCCTAACGGCTTTCAAATTTCCGCCGCCCACAAGGGGGCAGCGCTATAGAGCAAAAGCTTTCGCCGTTTAAAGATACAAATGTTAATGGGGGCATATTTCAAAAAGCATTCGTGTGCACGATGCTCATGCCACATTGACTTTTGAACAGTGTGAGCTTGCCAGCTGCTGTTTGTCCGCATAGCTATCCTTATGCCAACATGTTAAACTGATTTGCGATAAATATCTTGCCTTGCATTGTAATGGATGCCGGTGGGGTGAGTTCCGTTGAACATCATTGAAACTTTGCAGAACATAATCCTCGCTGCTCCAGCATTCATTACTGGCATTGTGTTGCACGAATGCGCCCATGCATGGGCTGCGTGGAAGCTTGGCGACCCAACTGCTGTCATTGAGGGGCGCTTGACGCTTGACCCGAGAGCGCATTTTGACCCTCTTGGTGCTCTCATGTTCGTGATCAGCATGTTTGCTGGTGTTGGGTTTGGCTGGGCTAAGCCGGTTCCGGTTAGTTACTGGCGCTTCAGAAGACCATTGAGGGACATGGCTATAGTTGCAGCTGCCGGTCCGATGACAAATTTTGCACTCGCCTTCATTTGGTATTTGGCGCTCGTTATCCTATCGTTGTTTTTCGCCACACTCAAACCAATTATGGACGCTCCAGTTATTGGGATGGTGCTCAGTGTAACAACTCGTGTGCTAATTGCAATTGCCCTTTATGGGCTCATCATCAACTTTGCCCTTACAGCTTTCAATCTTATTCCAATACCGCCGCTTGATGGCGGCAGAATTGCTGTTGCGCTTTTGCCGTCACATCTTGGCTATCAACTTGCGCGCCTTGAGCCGTTCGGATTGTTAATCCTGCTTCTTCTGATTTGGCTCGGTGCATTCAAAATCATATTTACGCCATTTAGTGCTCTCATTGCTCTGTTGCTTCATCCTTTGCCAGTTTGACCTTCTATACAAAGCAGTGCTGAGAAGCTTCGGCTAAAGGAGTGTGAGCCATGCCGCAGGGCAAAATCAAAAGGGGGCGCATACTTAGTGGTATGCGTCCAACTGGTAAGCTTCACCTTGGCAACCTTGAGGGCGCATTAAAGCAATGGGTTGAGCTTCAAGATGAATATGAGTGCTTCTTTGAGATTGCGGACTGGCACGCTTTGACAACGGCATGGCAGGATACAAGTGAGTTGCACCAGTTCATCAGGGAACTTGCAATTGATTGGTTGAGTGCCGGGATTGACCCAAAGCGCAGTGTCCTTTTCGTTCAATCGCTCGTTCCCGAACATGCGGAGTTGCACTTACTCTTCTCCATGTTCGTGCCAGTGCCATGGCTTGAACGCAACCCAACTTATAAGGACTGGATTGAGGAACTCGGACCTTCGGCAGCAACATATGGCTTGCTTGGTTACCCTGTGCTTCAGGCTGCCGATATACTTGTCTACAAAGCCGACACAGTCCCAGTTGGGAAAGACCAACTCCCCCACCTTGAGCTGACGAGAGAGATAGCGAGGCGCTTCAACCACCTTTACGGCGATGTCTTCCCAGAGCCTCAGGCGAGGATCACCGAGTTTGCGCTTGTGCCAGGTATTGATGGGCGGAAAATGAGCAAGACTTACAATAACCACATACTCATGTCAGAGCCCCCAGAAGAGGTTGAGC
Organism: Armatimonadota bacterium; assembly: GCA_025062195.1. GTDB lineage: Bacteria > Armatimonadota > Fervidibacteria > Fervidibacterales > Thermosaccharophagaceae > Thermosaccharophagus. The sequence continues at coordinate 17,734 of JANXAS010000034.1, read as the reverse complement.
GAAAGATAAGGCGCATGTTCACCGACCCGGAAAAGATACGCATGGGTGATCCGGGTCACCCTGATAAATGCCCGGTGTTCTCACTCCACAGGATTTATAATCCTCGCGAGACTGAGGAGATTGAGACTGAGTGTCGTTCGGGCAAACTTGGATGTGTCTCGTGCAAAGAGAGGTTGGCTAAGAGGATAAACGAAGAGCTTGATGTATATCGTGAGAGGCGCTCTTATTGGGAGGCGCATATCTCTGAGCTTGATGATTTGCTGCGATATGGCAGCGAGCGCGCAAGGGAAGTGGCTAAATGCACCTTAGAAGAGGTCCGGCGGGCAATGAGGCTTTGGAGGTAAGCTGAAGGATTTGGAATGCACATGTCACAGCAATAAACTCAATTAACGACGCACCATAAGAGGTGGCAATGATGGATGAAGGCGCTGCTCAGGTTGGATGTTTTGCAGGAGTTGTTAAAGGTAACGAGGAGCGAAAGCTGACATTTGCAGCGCCGTGCGAGCTGTATCGCTTTGACGGACATTATGTGCGCATAAGCATTTTTGAAGGTCCTCTTGAGCTGTTGCTTTACCTTGTTAGGAGAAGCGAAGCTGATATATGCGAAATACCTCTGGCTGAGATAACGCGCCAATTCCTTGAGCAGTTGCAGCTAATGAAGGAGGTCAATATAGCCGTTACATCGGATTTCATCCTCACAGCTGCCACATTGCTCTATCTTAAGTCGGCGTTGCTCCTCCCGCAACCGGAGGTTGATGATGTCCAAGATGACGATGGCTCCCAAAAGCTTTCAAGCGATGAAGTCAAAGCTATGCTCACTAAGAGGCTCAACGATTATATAGGCTATCGCGAAGCAGCCGAGTATCTGCAAGAGCAATGTGAAAGGCGAGCGCTTATGTTCACTCGTGTAAATGAAGATGGTGCTCAGGTTGGTCAGCCGGAGATTGTTGAGCTCGGGAGCATATCTGTGTTTGATTTGTTTTGGGCACTGCGTGAGGCGTTGAGCAGGCTCCCGGATAGTTCAAAGTTGCGCATCAGGCGGCGAAAGGTTACAGTTGCAATGCGCATTAAGGCGATACTCTCAAAGCTGCGCTCAAAGCCGTATGGATGTATGTTTTGGGAGCTTTGCGAGGACTGTCGGACAAGGCTTGAAGTCATTGTGACATTTATAGCGCTGCTTGAACTCATAAAGCGTAAACTCATCATCGCCGAGCAGGATAGACCATTTGCGCCGATTATCGTCCATCTTGCTGCTGCGTAGTGATCGGGCAATGCATTCATCCAAATTGCTTCTTGGCTTTATCCACCACGCCTTTCTTAAGCCTGCGCAGCTTGCGGGGTGAATGTTGTGTCGGGAAAAAGCGAAATGGAACGGTCAAAAGATAAGCTGCCACTTTGGAATGATGTGGAGGCAATTGGAGAGGGGCAATTGAAGCGAGCAATTGAGTGCCTGCTATTCGTCTCAGATAAGCCGCTAAGCCTGAATGAGCTTAAGGAAGTGCTTGAAGCCAACGGCGAGCTAATCAAAGGCTTGATTGGAGAGCTCATTAGCGAATATGATGAGCGCAGCGGCTTAGCCATAGTGGAAGTCGCCGGTGGTTATCAAATGGTCACTCGCCCCGAATATGCATTTTATGTCTCAAGGCTTCGCCAACCACGCCGTATAAGGCTATCAAGGGCATCGCTTGAGACGCTCGCCATAATCGCATACAGGCAACCAATCACGCATCCGGAGATTGAACACATAAGGGGCGTTGATTCATCCGGCTGCATAGCGAGATTGCTTGAGTTGGGTTTGATCAAAGTGGTCGGCAGGAAGGAATCTCCCGGGCGACCATACCTCTATGCTACTACAGAACGCTTTCTTGAAACATTCGGGCTTAAAGATCTCTCGCAGTTGCCGCCGATTGAGCAATGGCATGAGAGAGCTTTAAAGATGGGGATTGAAGAGGACAAAGACAATGGTGATATGGGCGCATGAAGCGCATCCCAAAAATTTGGCTGCACTGTTGTCCGCTTATGCCTTCTCATCTTTCACGATGTTCATACCGCAAAGAGGCAAACTGAGATTTAACAGTTTGGATTGAATTGAGCCAGTCGCATTAAGCTGGATGATTGCTATGGTGATTATCGCAAACACTTTTTCACATATGCGCAGCATTCAAAAGCAACGCCTAAACACACTCGCCTTCACTTGCTCTTGGCTGATCCCGCTAATTGTCTACCTTTGGACGCTTGCTCCCACTGTTTCATTTGGCGGAGACTGCGGTGACTTTATAACTGGCAGCGCATTGATGGCGCTCGTTCATCCAAGCGGCTACCCGCTTCATCTCCTTCTCGCAAAGCTGCTCACAGTTGTGTTGCCAATTGGCGACATCTCTTTTAGGGTGAACTTGCTTTCGGCACTGTTCGGCGCAGCTGCATGTGCGGTGGCGTATGGCATTGTCGTTTCACTCACACAATCTCTTCTCATGGCACTTGTCACGGCTCTCTCAATTGGCTTCTCGTATGTGTTTTGGTCACAGGCTGTCATCGCTGAAGTTTACACTGGCTCCGTCTTTTTCACCCTGCTTCCACTGCTGCTGCTTATCAAGCTCCATAGGACCGGTGATAGGCGCTACCTTTATGGCTTGGGGTTGGCTTTGGGGTGCGGCGCTTGCCATCACTTTTCAACGCTTATGCTTGCCCCAGCATTAACGGTCTCAATACTCATGCTGGCTGTGAAAATGAGGCTGCGCATCATTGACCTACTTTTAGCTTGCCTCTTCTTCACCTTACCGTTGGCTCTTTACGCATACATACCGTTGCGGGCAAACAGAGCAAAGATACACCACTACTGGCAGGATGAGCAGGGCTTTCCTCATCCGGGCAAATCAATGAGCGGCTTCAAGTTCTACATCACAGGTCAAATGTATCGCACTAAGATGATGGCAATACCAATTCGCCGTCTCCCAGAGAGGCTGTCCATGTGGGCAAGAGTTGGCTTTGCGCAGCTTTGGTTCATCTTCGCGTTTGCACTATCTGGATGGGTGGCTTTGCTATTTCTTTCACTCCCGTCATTCATTTCGTTTGCCGGTGGGTTGCTTGTGCAGCTGCTATTTTACCTGCGTTATGATGTCCCTGATATCGTCTACTTCTACTTGCCCTCTTGGGCTATTTGGGCGTGCGTTGGCGGATTGGGCGCAGGATGCATTTATGACATCGTCACCAATATGCGGTTGCGCTACGGGGAAATCTTGCTCTCAATCTATGCGGCGCTTTTCATTGGCGCGGGGTTATCGCAGATATTTGTAGCTTATCCTATAGCGTCAATGCGCGGCAACAGGCTCGCAAAGGAGATGAGCGAGGATATACTCAAAAGCCTTCCAAGGAACGCAAAGTTGCTTGTCATGAGCGACGACCTTCTCTTTGCCATTTGGGTTGTGCAAAAGGTTGAAGGTAAGCGCATGGATGTCAAAGTGCTCAGCTACCCAAACGATGAGCGCTGGGCTGATTTGATGGCTTGGAGCAGGGTGAAGGGGTTCATTAAGGACGGGCTTGTGCACATCACCTTCGTCTCGCCGAGTTCAAGGAAATGGTTTTTGCATCCTTATGGATGGGTGGCAAGGCTATCATATGAGCCGCCAGCAAAGGTGGTTGGATGGATGCCACCTGAAGTTGGCTTTGGTAGCTTGCTCAGCACAAACTATGTGCGCTTGATTGATTTGAAAATGCATCGTAACCGCACCCATCCGGAGATGATGATAGCGTTAACTTGCAGATGGCATGTGCTTGACAAGGAATTGCTTAAGGGCGCTCGTGTAGTTTGGCTTGTGCGAATGAAGAATACCGACATCTCTTACCCGAGGGTGAAGGATGTAGGCGGCAATGAGCGTCCGTTTTGGCATGCCGAGGCTCACCCAATAATGCCGAAGGGGTTTGAAGCCGACACAGGCAGCGTAGTTGCTGTTGACTATTGCTTGCCAGTTGAATTTGACATCTTACCGGGGAATTACGAGTTGCTCGCCGCAGTCGTGCACAAAAATGAGCTTTTGGGGTTTAATTTGAAAGATGGCGCTGAACTTAAGCGCTACCTTTGGAACAGATTCAGGGTTGTGGGTGAGTGCCAAATACTGTTCAGATGAAGCACCTTATGGCAGTATAAGCATCGCATCCCCAAAGGAATAGAACCGGTAACGCTCCCTTATAGCAATTTGATATGCATATCTTGTAAGTTCAAGCCCTGCAAAGGATGCAACCAAGACGAGGTTGGTTGAGCGTGGCGTATGAAAATTCGTTATCAGCGCATCCACAACCTTGAATCTATATCCCGGTGTGATGTAAAGGTTTGTCCAGCCAACCCAAGGCTTTATGTGACCGGTATCATCTCCGACCGTCTCAAGTGTTCTTACCGAGGTTGTCCCAACGGCTATGACTTTGCACTTACTGTCTTTGGCTTCGTTTACGGTTCTGGCAGCGTCTTCCGTGACCTCGCAATACTCCTCTTCCATTTCGTGCTGCTCAACTTCCTCAGAGGTAATTGGCTTAAAGGTTGCCCAACCAACATGTAGCGTCACTGCCACCATCTTTATGCCGGCTTCTATCAAAGCGTTGATGAGGCTTTCGGTGAAGTGCAATCCAGCAGTGGGTGCTGCAACTGCACCCGGCTTGGAGGCGTAAACCGTTTGATAATCTCTCTCGTTAACTTCGCCCTTGATGTAAGGCGGCGTTGGCACCCTACCATAATTGTTGAGTGCCTTCCAAAACTCATCCCCGCCCAAGTTGAACTGTATAACCCTTGTCCCAGTTGACTTCACTTCAACAACCCTTGCTATGAACTCCTCGCCGAACTTCAATTCCGTGTTAGGTCTTGCTTTCCTTGATGGGCGCACAAGCACCTCCCAAACTCCATCACCGATTTCACGCAGGAGCAGCACTTCAACCTTTCCCCCGGTTGGTAACCTTTGCCCGTATAGGCGCGCCTTTATCACCTTCGTGTCATTGACTACAAGCACGTCCCCCTCGTTGAGCACCTCAACGAGTTCATAAAACCTTCGGTGCTCAATTTTTCCACTGCTCCTGTGCACCACCATCAGCCTTGCTCTATCCCTCGGCTCAATCGGCTCTTGCGCTATAAGTTCGTTGGGTAGCTCAAAATCAAACAGTTCTGTCCTCATGGCGCTCCGCTTCATCTCATGCCGATGTCGGTTTGAAACGGTCATGCCGCGTGCGCGCGGGTGCGTGGGGCTTAAAGATTCTTAACCTTTTGGCGGTGGCAGCGAGGCAGACAAAGCGCGCACGCGGCTCGTCAACAAGTCAATCTCGCATCCTTACGCTGCCCCATATTTCCCCTTCACTTTTAAAGTATGCCGCAACTTGCCGAATACATTAGAGGGTGTTGTTGCCGCATGACGAAGAGACCAGGTGAACATTACAAGTGATTGAGGGTAGGTGTGGACAATAGCCTTTCCGATCTCTCGTGGGCGCACCCGATTATGCCGTGCCATAATCCAAACTCATATTTTTCGTTGCGTGAGCAACTCTGAATCATAGCTTATTAGGTGAGCATCAGCACAAAAACCAGCATTCATTTGCAGCAAGCCATAGCATGAACGCCAAAGCAAAATGTGAGCTCTCGCTTTGCATATCACGAAGGCGGTGGCATGCTATAATGATTTTTCGGCACAACCTTCGAGTTATGTTTCTCGCCGCTCTGCTGCGTTTGTTGGAAAAAGCATCACCAGACAAACCTGATTGCTTAATCCCCGGTGTTTTAATGGCACTTGTGGTGTGACAAATGTTCGTATCTTATGGCGGTGGCAAGCGATAATGGGATTGCCTAACGACAGCGAGAAGCGAAGCGAGAGAAAAAAGAAGCAGAGGGATGCGATCTTAGTCAGCAGCGCCGGGAGTATTTTCGTTGGGGCGGTTGTTTTCGGGTGGTTGGTTGGCAGCTGGTTTGATAAAAAATTTAACCTTGATGGCATAGGCGTTGCAGCTGGAATACTTATCGGGTTTGCAGCCGGCGCATATGAAGTGATTCGGACTCTATCGAAGCTTGGCAAAGATGGCTGAGCAAAAACTGAGACGAGTTCGTGCAATGCTTTTAATTGATGAGCATGCTCTTCACCTTGGACTCAGTTTGTGACGCGGTGGCATGCTATCTGCGATTTTGCGGGCTTGAAGTTCATGTCGTTTGTGACAAATGCCATCTTGAGCGTGGGCAAACTGAGGTAGTAGGAGTGTGTAAGAGGCGGCTTTAAAGTTGGATGGGTTACTGTGTGCCTTGCCTTTGCATAACTTGGGGTGCTTGCGCAACATGCCTTTAAACCTAACTTAAGCCTGAGGGTGTGGTTAAGTTGGCAGCTGTAATGCTGGCTAAAGGGTGAGCCTATGGTGACGGACTTAAGGAACGGATTTGTGGTAAGGGTCTGTCGGACGACACTTATCTTTGGCTTGCTGCTTTTCCTTTTGCTATGCGAGTTTCAGGACTGGCGGCTTTTAGTGAATTATGGAGTTGGGTTGCTGATAGGTATGCTCTTCGTTTATACAACAGGAATGTTAGTCACTGAGTCAATTTTCGGGAGCGGTTTAAAGCGGCGCAGTTGGTTAGTTGTATCCCTTATGGTTGCGAAATATGCTCTTCTCATTTTGGCGCTCTATGTGCTCTTGAGGTATGATGCTATGAACCCGGCAGGTTTACTTATCGGACTCTCTTTAACTCCAGCGGTGCTTGTGCTTAAGTTCGTCGGGCAATGTATTAAAGGCAATCAAAATGCATCAGCTCATGCTGACATGGGTTGTATAAGTTCGGCAGAACAAAGGAGTGATGCAGATAAGGTATGAGCGGGACTGAACTTGCGCATGGCACGCACCAGCCTTCCATCGCACCACCTGAGGAAACTTGGTTTCATTTCATTTGGTTGCTCACCCAACACACGCGTTTCCCTATACCAGACTGGCTTTTTCTGTGCTGGCTTGTCATTGTCGCACTCGTCACTTGGGCATGGTGGACAAGACGCAACCTGAAGCCGGTTAGCACATCAGCCAACCAAACTATAGTTGAGTGGTTTGTTGAAACCATTGAGGGCTTAGCAGTTTCCGCCATTGGTGAGAGGGGAAAGGCATATGTGCCGCTCATCGGCACACTATTCATCTACATCCTTTCACTCAACTTAATCGGATTGCTTCCCGGGTTCATGTCGCCGACATCGCACCCTTATGTGACTATCGGGCTGGCAATTGCTGCCATTTTGAGCGTCCATTTTATCGCAATCAAGGAGTTGGGCATTAAAGGCTATCTGATGCACTACATTGATAAGCCTTTGCTTGGAAGCATCCTTACAGTGTGGATGGTGCCAGTGACAATTTGTATTCACATTGTGAGTGAGTTTGCGAAGGTGGTATCACTGTCAATGCGTTTGTTCGGAAACATATTTGGAGAAGATGTTGTGCTCTACCAGTTTGCTCTCCTTGGGTTGGCTGCCTACGGATTTTTCAGGAGTCTGGTTGGGCTGCCGGCGCCGTTCCAAGTTTTGTTCCCGTTTCAGCTCCCCATTGCGTTGCTTCATTTGCTCATCGGGACAGTGCAGGCATTTGTATTCTCGCTTTTGACAGCCACTTATATCGGCATGTTCCTGCAGCATGAGGAGGATTAGAGCTCTTGATGGAGGTGAGAAGCAGTGGGCGGCAATGAGGCACTGTATGTGGCTATATTTGGTGCTGCGGTGGCTATAGGCTTGCCGCTGGCTATAATGTTCGCTGCAAGTGCACAAGCTCGCGCCGCTGCAGCAGCTGCAGAGGCTGTTGCAAGGCAACCTGAGGCTGCAGCTTATGTGTGGCGTTTCCTGCTACTCACACTCGTGTTAATTGAGTCTCTCGTCATCTATGCGCTTGTCGCCTTTTTCATCCTTCAGGCGAAGATCAGGTTGCCTTAGCCTCTGGATGCGATGCCTGCGCTGACGGCGTATCTTTGAGAGAGCCATTTGTAAGCGCATGCGCTTGTGAGGTGCGCAGATATGGAGCAGTTCAATCCGCTGAATGTGCTCAGCGAGATGCATCTCAACTGGGGCTATATACTAACTCAAGTTGGCAGCTTCCTGATACTGCTGTTTTTGATGGCTAAGTTCCTGTTCAAGCCATTACAAAGCTTGCTTGAGGAGCGCCGTGAACGCATACGGAAAGCAATTGAAGACGCTGAGAGGGAACGCCGGGAGGCTGAGAAGCTTCGCAAAGAATATGAGCAATATCTGGTGCGGATTGAGGATGAGGCAAGGAAGAAAATTCAAGAGGCAATGCGCGAGGCGTATGCAGCGAGAGATGAGTTGCTTTCGCAAGCGCGAGCCGATGCCCAAAGGATGCTTGAGCGGGTGCGCCGTGAGCTTGAATACGAGCGCGAAAAGATGCTGATTGAGCTGCGCGATTTCATCACTGACATGTCCGTTGCTATAGCAGGCAAAGCGCTCGGCAAAATTTTGGACATGAAAGCTCACCGCCAACTTATAGCCCAAATCCTTGAGGAGGAGTTGCCGCTGGAAAATGCTTCAGGCAACGGTGGGAGGAATAGCTAAGCGATATGCAAAGGCGCTGTTTGAAATCGCTAAGGAGAATAACATAGTGGAGCAGGTGGAGAGCGATATCAATTCCGTATGGGCGCTTCTGCAAAGTGAGAAGGACTTGCTCAAGCTGCTCACCCATCCCATGATACCAGCCCACAGGAAAGTCGAGTTGTTGGATCATCATATTGAGGGCAGAGTTAATGAACTCGTTGTGCACTTCATGGAGTTGCTCGTTAGAAGGGGGAGAATCAAGGAGCTCGGGCACATCATTTCTGTGTTCAAAGAACTCGCTGATGAGTGGCGTAATGTGCTTCATGTTGAGGTTAGGAGTGCAGTTGAGTTAACTGAGGAGGAACTTGAGTGGATAAAAAGATGGGCGAGCCAAATGTGGGGCAAGCAAATTTTCATTCATGCACGCTTGGACGAAAGCCTTATCGGCGGGATCGTGATAAAGGCTGGCGATAAGCTCCTTGACTTAAGCATAAGGGGTGCCTTTGATGATATTGCATCGTATCTCAAACAGCTGTATGTGTTCCAGATAGGTGCTGACAGTGAAAAACGAGTCTCAGGTTAAAGGGAGTCGTTCTTTACTTCAAATGGTGTTGGTGAGCGCTTTTTCATCACCATGCTATAGGCTTTAGCTCATAGTGGCTGACGAATCTTGAGCGCCATCTTTAGACGGCGTGGAAAATTATCGCCGAATGAATTTGTCACTCAGTTTGTTCATCATCAACCATTGGCTAAAGCCGGTGACATGGCTAACCGAGCACCAACAAACTTTGCAACCAACAAACTTTGCAGTAGAGAGCGAAGGGATTTATAGGGGGGTGACATTGAATGGCAGTTCGTTATGGGGAGCTAACAAGCGTTCTTCTACAAGAGCTTGAACGTTATGGTAGGAAAGCGGAGCTTGTTGATGTTGGCTATGTCATTGAGGTCGGCGATGGAATAGCGAGGGCTTACGGACTTGAGGGGGCTATGGCTAATGAGCTTTTGTTCTTTCCGGAAGCGAGCAAAAAACTTGAGCGCGATTTCTTCGGGTTAGCGTTCAGCTTGGAGATGGAGAGTGTTGGGATCGTCCTTTTTGGTCCCGATAGGCTTGTGAGCGAGGGCGATGAGGTGCGCTGCACCGGACGAATACTTGAGGTGCCAGTTGGGATGGAGTTGCTTGGGCGCGTCGTTAACGCGCTTGGACAGCCAGTTGATGACCTTGGTCCAATACCATACAAGCAGACGAGGAGGCTTGAGATAAAAGCTCCGGGTGTGGTCAAACGAAAGCCAGTATGTGAGCCGCTGATGACGGGCATTAAAGCCATTGACTCAATGATCCCCATTGGTAGAGGGCAGCGTGAGCTTATAATTGGTGACAGGCAAACGGGAAAGACTGCCATCGCAATTGATACCATCATCAACCAGAAGAATGCAAAGCCGCCTGTGTATTGTATCTATGTTGCCATCGGGCAAAAGCAGAGCACCGTTAAGCAAGTTGTTGAGACTTTGAAGAAATATGGGGCGATGGAATACACGATAGTCGTAAGTGCGCCTGCAAGTGAGCCAGCACCAATGCAATACATCGCAGCTTATGCTGGATGCGCAATGGGTGAATACTTCAGAGACAATGGTATGCACGCTTTGATTGTCTACGACGACCTGACAAAGCATGCTCAAGCGTATAGGCAAGTTTCGCTCCTGCTGCGCCGTCCACCAGGACGAGAGGCGTATCCGGGCGATATATTCAATCTTCACTCTCGCTTGCTTGAGCGCGCTGCAAAGTTAAATGATGAACTTGGCGGTGGTTCATTAACAGCGCTGCCGATAGTTGAAACCCAGCTTGGTGATTATGCCGCATACATTCCGACAAATGTCATCTCAATCACCGACGGTCAAATTTACCTTGAGCCGGATTTGTTCTACGCTGGCGTTCGCCCGGCGATAAATGTTGGTTTATCTGTCTCAAGGGTTGGCGGCGCTGCGCGCACACCGGCTATGAACAAGGTGGCAAAGCAACTCAAGCTTGACATGGCACGCTACTTTGAGCTGCAGGCATTCGCGCAGTTCGCAGCTGAACTTGATGAAGCTACAAGGAAGGAATTGATAAGGGGTGAAAGGCTCGTTGAGTTGCTCAAGCAGGATCAGTATCAACCTATGTCGCTGAGCCATCAGGTGCTCGCCATATTTGCGGGAGTGAATGGTTACCTTGATGACTTGCCGATTGAGTCGGTTAAGGATTTTGAGATGGGCTTCCTTGATTTTGTTGACCATCGGTATCCGGAGATCGTTCACGAGATTGAGACGAAAAAGGATTTCAGTGAAGCCACAGAGCAGAAGATACACAAGGCGTTGCGTGAGTTTAAAGAAGCGTTTTTGGCAAAGCTCAGCGAGGCAACTGAAGGTATAAATGAGGGCGATTTGAAAATAGCCGTGTGAGCTGCGACTCCAAACGGCTCCTTCGCAAGCTTCTGGGGTGACATTGAGAAATGCAAAGTCTGAGGGTGCTGAGGCGAAAGATAAGGGCAGTCAGAAACATAAGACAAATAACGCAAGCTATGAAGATGGTCGCTGCGGCAAGGCTGAAACGAGTGCAGAATAGGGTTTTGTTAGGTGCCCCGTATGCAAGCGGCTTGTGCAAAATCGTTGAGGCAATTATACCTTACATATCTCAAGCGGAGCACCCGCTTTTAAAAGCTAACGAGAGCAGCACAATTGGGCTTGTGGTTGTCACAGGCGATAAGGGGTTGTGTGGAGCTTATAATGCCAATGTCATAAAAGAGGCGCTGGAACTCAGCGACGAATTTAGGCGTGCCGGAATGGTCGTAAGCTTGCACTGCGTTGGGCATAAAGGTGCCACATACTTCGCAAAGCGAGATGGCAATCTGAGGGCAGCCACACCGCAAATATCCGTCAAGCAACCCTATGAGGATGCGAAACGGATTAGCAGAGATTTGTTGGATTGGTATTTGAGCGGCGAAGTGCGAGAGCTGCATTTCGTTTACACCGGCTTAATCAGCACAGCTACCTTTAAGGTGATGCGAAGGAAGCTTCTGCCAATTGAAGCTGGTGGTAAGGTTGACCAGGGCGCTGTTGAGTATATCTTTGAGCCGCCAGTGGATAAGTTGCTTGATGCACTTCTTCCAAGGTATTTTGAGGTTCAGGTCTATCAAACGCTGCTTGAAGCGCTCGCATGTGAACAGCTTGCAAGAGTGCAAGCTATGACTGCAGCTTCTGATAACGCAACAGAAATGCTTGATAGGTTAACGCTTGAACTCAACAAGGTGAGGCAGTGGAGTATAACCAAGGAGTTGATTGAAATAACGACGGCAGCAGAAGCTCTCAGACGCTATCAGCGTTGAGCAATGCGGCATAGCATCCTGCAAATGAAAACTTTGAAAACTTTAAGGCGGCTTGCCCAGTCGCCCTGAAGGTCAACTTAATGATGGTTTTAAGGGGTGAGTTAACAGCATGCCAAAAGGAGTAGTTGGAAGAGTTGTCCAAGTTATGGGACCAGTTGTAGACATTCAATTTCCTGTGGGGCAACTTCCCGAGGTTTACAACGCCGTCATAGTTGAGGATGATAATCGTCCAACACCGCTAATCTGTGAGGTTGAGCAGCATATCGGTGACGAGATAGTGCGCACAGTCGCTATGGATGTGACTGACGGTTTGAGGCGCGGCATGAGGGCGATTGACACTGGCGAACCGATAAAAGTTCCGGTTGGTGAGGGAGTTCTTGGGCGTGTGTTTGATTTAGTTGGAAATCCAATTGACGAAGGTCCACCAGTTCAAGCTGAAGACTATTGGCCTATACATCGTCCACCACCGTCATTTAGCGAACAGGGTGTAATAAGCGAATTGTTTGAGACTGGTATAAAGGTTATTGATCTCCTTGAGCCATATCCTAAGGGTGGCAAGGTCGGTTTGTTTGGTGGGGCTGGCGTTGGAAAGACTGTGCTCATAATGGAGTTAATTCACAATGTGGCGAAGGCTCACGGCGGTATATCAGTGTTTGGTGGCGTTGGCGAGAGAACGAGGGAGGGTAACGAGCTTTGGCTTGAGATGAAAAGCTCAGGTGTGCTGCAAAGGGCAGTGCTTGTCTTTGGACAGATGAATGAGCCCCCGGGAGCACGCTTAAGGGTTGGGTTGAGCGCCCTGACGATGGCTGAGTATTTCAGGGATGTGCGCGGCATGGACATCCTACTTTTCATTGACAACATCTTCAGGTTCGCTCAAGCTGGGACAGAAGTTTCATCGCTGCTTGGTCGGATGCCCAGTGCTGTGGGGTATCAGCCAACACTCGCAACGGAGATGGCTCAACTTCAAGAAAGGATCACTTCAACTTTGAGGGGTTCAATAACATCTGTGCAGGCGATTTATGTTCCTGCAGATGACATCACAGACCCAGCACCTGCAACGACATTTGCGCATCTTGATGCCACAACTGTGCTCTCAAGGCAGTTGTTTGAGAGGGCAATCTATCCGGCTGTTGACCCGCTTGCAAGCACTTCAAAAATACTTGACCCAAGGATTGTCGGCGAAGAGCACTACCAAGTTGCAAGGGAAGTGCAGCGCATATTGCAACGCTATAAGGATCTGCAAGATATCATCGCTATACTCGGGATAGAGGAACTCTCCGACGAGGATAAATTGATTGTGCACCGAGCAAGGCGCATCCAACAATTCCTTTCACAGCCATTCCATGTGGCGGAACAACACACCGGGCGCCCCGGGGTTTATGTCCCACTTGAGGAAACGATACGAGGGTTCAAGGAAATACTTGAAGGCAAATGGGATCATCTGCCCGAAAGCGCATTCCATCTTGTTGGGACGATTGAAGAAGCTGTTGAGAAGGCAAAGCGCATGGGAGTGAAAGTTTGAACGATGCGTGAAAGGAGTTTTTATGTTGAGGTTGTTTCGCCGCAGCGTGTTGTCTATCGCTCGGGCGAAGTAATTTCACTAATCGCCCCTGGAGTTGAAGGCTACCTCGGTATCATGTCAAATCATGCTCCGATCATAGTGCAGCTCGGCATCGGTGTTTTAACGCTGCGCTTATCAAATGGCGATATTGTCCGCGTAGCTGTAAGCGGTGGTTTCCTTGAAGCAAGCAGAAACCGAGTTACAGTCATCTGCGACACAGCCGAGAAAGACGAAGAGATTGATGTTGAGCGCGCAAGGAAGGCATATGAGAGGGCAACGGCAAGGCTGCTTGATATAACCAACCGCTCAATAGACCGTGAGAGGGCTCGCAGGGCTAAAGAGAGAGCTGTTGCGCGTCTGAAAGCAGCTGGGGCATTAGGCGAGCCATAGAGGCACGAAAGTCAATCCCTTAGTTAATCCCTTGAGACAACTTGAAAGACTTTAGAAGGCTGCTGTGGTGGTGCCTCCTTGCTTATCAAACTGCATTATCATCCCACAGCATTCTCGCGTTAGCACGGATTTGAGGCAAGTGATATGCTTGAAAGATTGGCAATGTCGCAATTGCAAACGCAGCATTAACCAATGCAATCACTTCAACAGTTGACGAGGTGCAACGACGATGAAGCGCATATGCGTGGAAGGTGGCTGGGTGCTGAAGGGTGAGGTGAAATTGAGTGGCAGCAAGAATGCTGCATTGGCTATTTTACCGGCTGCACTGCTTTGCAGCGGCGAGTGCGTCATACACAATGTGCCAGATATAGCCGACATACGAGTGATGCTTGAATTGATGAGGAGTGCGGGTGCAAAGTGTCAATTTGACGGCGGCACAGTTGTGGTTAATGCCTCCGACTTATCCGTTACCGAACTCCCAGAAGACTTGGTCCGCAACATAAGGGCATCTATCTATATGCTTGGTGGGTTGCTTTCGAGGACAGGAGGTTTTCGCATGGCTCGTCCAGGAGGGTGCAATTTGAACAGGCGAGTCAACTTCCACATTGATGCGCTGACGCGCATGGGCGCAATAATGGAGGTAGATTCCACAGGCGATTGGGTATATGCGTTTTGCAAAGATGGGAGATTGCATGGCGCAGAGATAGAGCTTGATCCCAGATGGCGCAGTGTTGGCACAACCGTCAACATAATGCTCGCTGCATCTTTGGCTGATGGAGTGACCGTTATTCGCAACGCTGCGAGGGAACCGGAAGTGGTTAACTGTGCTCGCTTCCTAAAAGCGATGGGTGCAATGATTAAGGGAGAGGGCACCTCAACGATTGTGATAGAGGGGGTGAATCAGCTTCGCGGATGTGAGTTCCATGTTATAAATGACCGAATTGAGGCGGGCACATTCCTGCTCGCCGGAGCTATAACCGGTGGACGAGTGGAAGTTGGTCCGATAAATAGCGAATGGTTAGCACCGGTTATAGAGAAGCTCTCTCAAGCTGGCGTTAAAGTGGAAGTTAAAGGTGACTGGTTACAGGTTGAGTGCGATAGGCGTCCTTGTGGTGTCTCTTTGACGACAGAGCCATACCCCGGCTTCCCAACGGACTTACAACCGCCATTTGTCTCACTCCTCTCAATCGCTGAGGGGAAAAGCGTAGTTACAGAAACAATACATGAGGGCAGGTTGAGATATTGCAGCGAGCTGAGACGCATGGGCGCGCAAATTGAGGTGAGTGAACCGGATGTTTCACACAATGGCGAATTGCGTCTCCCATCGGTGGCAATAGTAGAAGGTGTTGAGGCGTTATACGGCGCCGAAGTTTATGCGTGCGATTTGCGTGCTGGCGCAGCATTAACAGTTGCCGGGTTAGCTGCCTATGGCGAAACCGTTATACAGAACGCCGAAGCTATAGAGAGAGGATATGAGCGCTTTGTGGAAAAGCTCGATTCGCTCGGCGCGAAAGTGAAAATGCTTTGTGAGGTTGAGGTATCATCGCAAGTGAGGCAGTGAAATCTATGTTTGGCGCCAGAAGCATTGGGATTGACTTGGGCACAGCGAATGTGCTCGTTTATGTGAAAGGTCGCGGGATTGTAATACGAGAGCCAACTGTGGTCGCTATAGAAAGGAAGACGGGGCAGCTTCTTGCTGTTGGCGAAGAGGCAAGGAAGATGATAGGGCGCACACCGGGGAATATAATCGCTCGTCAACCGCTTAGGGACGGCGTAATAGCTGAATACACCGTCACGCTCACCATGCTCAAATACTTCATTCAAAAAGCGTGTGGCAGATGGCAACTTATTAAGCCAGATGTGGTCATCTCTGTGCCCTCAAATGTTAACAGCGTTGAGAGAAGAGCCGTTCTGGAGGCAGCAAAAGAGGCTGGTGCAAAAAGGGCATTCACGATTGAGGAGCCGATGGCTGCGGCTATAGGCGCCGGACTGCCAATAAGCGAACCTGGTGGGTGCATGGTAGTTGATATTGGTGGTGGGACAACCGACATAGCTGTCATATCACTTGGTGGAATTGTGGTGAGTGATTGTGTTAGAGTCGGCGGGATAAAGATGGATGAGGCTATAATCCGCTACATACGGCGCGAGTATAACCTCATGATAGGCGAGCAAACTGCCGAACAGATTAAAATCAGGATAGGCTCTGCATACAAGCTGCCCACAGAGATGACGATGGAAATCAAGGGGCGTGACATGGTCGCTGGCTTACCGAGGGTTATAAAAGTTACCTCCGAGGAAATAAGAGAGGCGCTTTCAGAACCAGTCAATCAGATTGTTGAGAGAGTTAAAAGCGTTCTTGAAAGGACGCCACCAGAATTAGCCGCCGACATAATCACCCGTGGGATAACGCTAACTGGTGGTGGGGCACTGTTGCGCGGCATTGATAAGCTGATTCAACTTGAGACGGGTGTGCCAGTGCACATTGCCGATGACCCGCTTAGCTGCGTTGGGATAGGCACAGGATTAGCACTTGATATGCTCAATGTGCTTAAGACGGAGTAGGATGTTACCCCCTTGCAACTGCAGCATGTTTCCCCCTTCGCCACCGCACTCAATAATGCAAGATGAAGACGCATTGCATAAGCAATGTGAGTGGTGAAAATCGTGGGGGCGTAGAGCGTATAAATTAATAGGGATTGCCATTTAGTTGCATCTTCGCCATAAGGATGTAGAGCTGTTTGTGACTTTGATGGGTCTAATCAGTGTGGTTTTGAAAAGAAACGGGTTTGCCCTGACACTGCTCGCAAAAGGTGGTGACAGAGGTGACAGATGAGCAACTGGCGATTGAATTTAAAAGGGAACAGGCAGCAGCGCCGAAAGCACACTCACTTGGCGATAATATGCAAGCTCAGCTGGACGAGAAGCGCTCTGATGAACTCGTGCACACATTGTGGGCGTAACTGTAGACGAAGGTGCATCACATGCTAAAGTAAAGTATTTCATGTGCAGCGCTTTCGGGTCGTGGCTATGGCAGGACTTGAGTTTGACGATTTGATGCAAGAGGCTTACAACAAGTTTTATTTTTATTAAGCTCGTCAGCAGATTTGACCTTAGCCATTGGACTACGCTTTGGGCGCTTCTGAAAACAGCGCTTCTTAACTACTTAGATGATTAGATGTTATCCGAATCTATCTCGGAGGTCGAGTTCGTTATGGCGGGCAAGCAGGTTGAGCAGGTTAGCATCGTGACACTTCGCTACGGATTTCTGGCGCATCGTGTTGGGCAACTCGCCGGAGTGGAGAAGGCAATCGGCGAAATGCAAGACCTGAAGGTCTATCCTGCCCTTAGCAGTGCAGAAAAAGCGCGACTCGTTAGCGGCATAGAGTGTATAATCCCAAAGGGGGTGTTGATGAAGGTGCGAAGTGACGAAGAGTTGATAAGAGATTACTATGAATGTAACAATGAGGTGCTTGAAGAATTGCATTGTCGTTACCGCGCGCGGTTGGAGCAATTCTTTTGCAATGCAGGATTGGGGAAAGAGGAAGCTGAGGACATAACTCAAGATACTTTTATGAAAGTGATGGAGACAAAAAGCGGGCCGGTGAAAGGAAAAAGAAAAGGAAAAAGAAAAGGAAAAAGAAAAGGAAAAAGAAAAGGAAAAAGATATGACATAGGGAGGGGCGCTTCGTTCAAGACATGGCTTTTCAGGATCGCCAAGAACCTACTTATTGACAAATGGCGCAAAGAGAGACGCCAGGTTACTTTCAGCGACCTTGAGGTAGAAAGCGCTGAGGAAGAGGTTGAATCATTTGAGGAGATAATCCCAAGTGGAGAACTTAAACCTGAAGAAATAGCATTAGCGCAGGAACGACGAGAGGATGTGCACGAGTGCATAA
>JANXAS010000033.1 GCA_025062195.1 Armatimonadota bacterium | reverse complement strand
ATGGCGACCGATGCACTGTCTTTTTCGCTTGGCTTGATGGCGATTTGACAGATTTTGTGGCTCGTTTGTTGCACTTTAAGGTTGAGTAAAGTTGAGTAGTAAGGTGAAGTTCCTGCTAAGCCGAAAATTTAGGTAAATTTCCTGCAGCAAAGGGTGGCAGACGAACTTGAGAAGCGTGCAAAAATTATTAGCGATGAGACCTACGCAGTTGGCTTCGTTTCGTAGTGGCAGACGATAGTTTGTCCGAAAAACCGTCGTGAAAAAATCGGAGGGGTTGTCGGATTTCATCCAACTCAAAATTCAACTGCGTAACTCCTACCTTGAAAGTCAGCGAGCAAATTGCAAGCGATGGCGGAATTTTTCCAGCCAAGCCAAATTTGCTTTATCTTGTGTATTCAAAATTCTTGCCTGGAAGGTGAGTTTTATGTGCGGGTTTGCGCCATTTGCTATATTTCGCTTGCTTAGGCTCATTTCCCATTTCATCCCCATTTTTTGCATCTTATCGGCTTCCATTGCTGAGAATCTTACCATCCAACTCGTCAGGGCTGAGGAGCAAAATAAACCGGTTGAAACTGCTCAGGTTGGCAAAATTGCCCCCTACTCTCGCTATAGAGGTCCTTTGACAACATGGGCTTTTGGGATAAATGTGGACGGAAAGAGCTATTTTGATGTCAATGGGAAGCGCTACACAATCTTGAACTTGGATTTGCCAGAGGGTGAGCACATAATCCAACCTGGATGTCACAGGTTTCGTATTGTGCAAGGCAAAGTTGAAAGTTTGTCGCCAGACCTAATTGTCCGGGGCAATCACCTCCTATTTCGCCTCTATCCGGTTACTTTCGTATCTTTCAATGATGGAGGGCAGTCAATTCCAGTATGGCTCACGGTAAAGTATCGTGGTAAAGAGGTGTGGCGTTCTCCACCAGCTTTATTTGCCTCGCCGCTTACACTCTACCTCCCTGCCACGATGGAAGGTGGGTATGAGACTAACATAAGCAACAGCTTGCTTCATGTTGACGGGAAAGGGGCGAAATTTTTGCCAAATTTTCGGGATGATTTTCCCTCGCAAGCTGTTCAAACAGATGGGTTTAAAGTGCGTATCCCATCGTTCAACATTACAACAGTGATTTTGATTGACAAGCCATTGCCGGGTGCATACGGTATTGGTATTAGCGGGCGTGAAGAAGCTACACAAGCCTTTGAAGCATATGGGGCAGCTTTGGGTAACTGGGATCCAAGACCAAAAGGGACATTTCATTCAAGCCTTCAATTTTCGCTATTTGGGTGGCGATTTAGAACATTGCGATTTGGAGCTGATGGGCAGAATGAGTGGCTTTTGCGTGGTGAGGAAATCCAATCGTTTAAACATCACATCTTCATCATTGACCGCCCATTCTTTTCCACGCCTGACGGGATGGAAAAGGAGCAGGTTTTGCACATTGCATTGTCGTCAGACATCGTCCAACCAAATGGTAGGATAAAAGTGCTTTGGCGATGGGTGAATGTAAAAGGTTTGGAAGTGATGAAAGAGCCAAAGTTGGTGGCATTTGTCCAGCAAGCACCATCGTTTGCTGATGATGAAGAGGGTTGGGAAAAATTGAGGGTCGTTTTTGATGGGCGTGGCGAGGCAATTTTACACTTGCCTGCTTCCCTTAAGGAGGGGATTGCATGGCTTCGGATTGGCATAACCGAATCAGAGCAACCTAAGCCAACAGAAAGGTTGATGTGTGAGATAAAACTTGTAGTGGAGGGTGGTAAAAAAGTGAAAACAAGCCCTAAACAATATCCAAAATTGAAAACGGTTCAAATTGGCAAGCCGCTTAAGCGCAGCAATGTGCCTCAGTTTTTGCGTCAGGGCACATTCTTACATCCTCAAAGCGTTTCGGCATTGGACATAAGTGATGATGGGGAATTCATCGCCATAGCGACAATGGCTTTCCGAAACGATAAAAACTTTTGGCTAATTTCTCAAAATGGTGAGTTGCTTTGGGGGCGTTATGCATTCCCATGGGCTCCACATCAGGTTGCAGTGCTGCCGTTTGCCAAAGTTTTCGGAGTTGGGTTAGCATACTCACGATTTACTGAGCCAACACCAACTATCGTCCTTTTTGGCGATGAAAAGGGCGAAGAGAAGGTATTTGTGGATAGCATTTGGGATCTTGGGTTTGTAAGGTATGGCAGCGGTGATTGGAAAAACGGTTGGATCGTTAGTTTTTTGGGCGATTTGTTCGTTCGTGCTCATAATTTCCTTTTCACTGTGATGTCAGACGATGGTGCATGGCGAATAGACAAAGATTGTGGCCGGCAACACCATCCATTCAATTATCAGCGTCCGTTTCGTATGGCAGCAAGTGCTGATGGGCATGTTGTGGCATATGGCTATCTCGTCCCAAATGTGAGCGAAGTGGACGCTAAACTTGTTGAAGAGATGCGCCTTCCACCTGCTGGTTTGGTTGTTTGGAATTCTCTCACTGCTGGCACGCTTTGGAGTGCTATGCCAATTTCTGAAGCCATTGAGGTTAAAAAGCCACCTGAGCCTTCGGATGAATTTCCGGAGATCTCTGGAGAATTTGGCATGAAGCCGCGTGCCTTAGTTCCATTCCGTGTGATAATGTCAGTGGCATTAAGCGGCGATGGTTCAAAGGTTGCTGTCACAGAATATGGCGGATGGATTCGCATAAAGCAACGAAACTTAATTGGTAGTTGGAGTGGGCATGGTCATGTTTCATTTGTCACACGGCAAAGTGGATGGTTGCGAGTATTTGATGCATTTGGCAAGGAGTTAGTTCGCACTAAGTTGCCAAAGGATGGGTTATTTGAGGCACATATTGATGAGAAAGGTGAGAAGGTTTGGTGCGTTCCAATGTCATGGTTTTCTCGCGGTCTGGCTGGCTATGCTTGGTTGCCAACTGATCCGAATGGAGAGACAATTTTCATCTACGACATTGGGAAAAAGGCATGGATAAATGAGCTGCGCTTTCCCGATGCAGTGAGCGATTTTGCCATGCACAGTGGAATGATTCTCGTTTCTTGTTGGGATGGGAAAGTATATTTGCTAAGAGGTGACTCGGACGACAACAAACTTTTAGCAAACATTGAGGTTAGTTTCCCCTCAATTTTGCGATGGAGTGCTAACGGCAGTTTCGCAATCGCAGGCACACACAACGGCGAGGTTTGGCGAATTGAAAGGGATGGCAAAGTGAGTTGGCGTGTCAAGTTGCCGGTCTCCAAGCTTTTGGCACAAAGTGAGCCATTAAAGCCAGAATTTGATGGTGTGCCAGTTTACAGGGTTGGGCGCACTGGACCTGAGCATGCCTATATTGGAGATATGTGGCTTATCAAGGTGAAGGATGGCGCAATTATGGTTGACTGTGGCGGGACTTCAAGCATTCCGTATACATGGCAGCGAATGAGGGCAATTGGGGTTGAACCAAAGGATGTGCGCTATGTCCTGCTGAGTCATTCTCATGGTGACCATTTGGGGGCAATGTATCTTTGGCGAACACTCGGAGCAAAGACTATTGCGCCTGCTACAGCTGCATTTGCGACTGTTTGGATGGTGCCAACATGGAATGGATATGGCATTTGGGTTCCTTGTCCAATTGACATACCATTGCCTTTAAAGCGTCCTGGGGATGAGACAGAGATAACAATTTTAGGCGTGAAAGTTAGGGCAATTTTCGTGCCGGGACACAGTATTGATTCCGTTGTCTATGCGATGGAATTAAATGGAAAGAGGGTCATTTTCACGGGTGATAGCTTTCTGGAAAATACACTGTATCACTGTTGGGGGGATGTTGAAAAGGCTAAGATTTTGACAGAACTTCTTCGTTCAAGGGTTTTGCCAATCAAGCCTGAATTCGCATTTATGGGGCATATTTCGGAAAAAAATGCCGAAGAGTTCCTCTTGAAGGTTCTAAAGGCAAGCGAGGAAAAAATTAACGCCGCTTTAAGGAAAGGCGATGAGCAAAAGTGAGATTCAAAAATTAGCCATGAAGTTGGTTGACCAAAATCATGCTATCGTTTGAATCAAAAACGACGAACGCTCTCCATTCAAAAGTTTGTTTGTTCGTAGCAAGGCACGAAGCGGAGTGCCGTAAAAATTGAACACGAGACAAGGGGCAATTTGTGACGCCACTTCGCATTTGCTTCGTGGCTAACTACGAACCTGTTGTTTGTTCGTAGTAAGGCACGGGACGAAGCGAAGTGCCGTAAAAAAAGTAGTTGAAGATAATGACGGCGATTATCGGGGGCGATTTGCATTGCTTTTTCCGCCTCATTTCTTAAAGTAGCAACTTGGGTTAAAATACCATTGTGAACGAGCTACGAGGCTACATTGATTGGAAAATAATGGCTATTGTGCAATCCCTTAAAAGGGCGAGATAAAGGTGTTGTTTTATGCCTTTTATTCTTGGTGCAGAATTGGTCTTGACAATGATTTGAAGATGTGCTATTGGTTTAAGAGGCAAAAGAGGAGAAGCGGTGTTTTCATATCGAGGGTTAGGGTTCAAAATTGCGGAAGGAGGTGATGATTTATCCAAGTTTAGTTATCGGCTTTTGATTTGTGAAACCAAAAACGAATCAAGGGGAATGATAGGGATGGCGACAAAAGTGACTATTGAGTTGATGAAGCAATATCTTGAGAGGTTTGGTTGGCACAGATACAAGGCAGTTGAAGAGCCAATGGAGAAGGAGGGCATCATCTACACAGGATGGCGCTCTTCTCCAAGTGAGGAGGGTTATAACCTTTCTATTGACCCAATGGTTGAGAAAAATTGCCTTTCGTTTCGTGTGCCCCAAATTCTAAAAGTGCCAATTGAAGAGACTCCGGCTGAAAGGCTAAAGGACTTGTTGATGGCGATGTGCTTCATAAACTACCGAGTTATCTTGGGCAAATTTGCATATGATGTTCGTGATGGTGAAGTTAGGTTTTCAGTTGACATTCCAATTGATGAGACCACGGTCACTTATGAGCAGTTTCAACATTGCTTGGGTGTGGTGATCAAGACAGTTGAGGAGTATACCCCGAAATTGAGGGCAATTGCTGATGGTAGGAAGACAGCACAAGAATTTATCAAAGAAGAGGTGGGAGAGGCGGAGCTATCATTAGGTAGGCTTTTGCAACTCCTTCGTGAACTGCTTGGGGGTGAAAGGCGAGGAGAAGATGAGAGTAAGAACCGACCGCTGACAGAAATTTAAAATTTTCCCCACTGTGATAGCGAGCATGCTGCAAATTTATAGCGTGTTATAAGCCCAATGTTGTTGAGGGGACAAAGTAATAGGGTTAAACAGGTTGGATTTCTTTCGCCCGTAAAATTTGTTCAAAAAATCTCGGGCTGATTAAAGTCTGCCAAAAATTCATCAAAAACTAACAATGTGGGCATATTTTACCCTCCTTAACGGCAAACTTGTGGGTTGATTTCCTTTGAGCGTGATTGGACAAAAAGACTTGCAAGATATGCCTTCTATGTGCTCTGTTTGTAGAGGTGAAAGGTGATGTTATGTGGGTTATGCAGATGGCATCGTTTCTCAGGAGCGTGCTACAGCTCTCTCGGGGAAAAATTAGCAAAACCAAAAAATGCGTGCAGCATATTAGCCATACTTAAGTTCAACTGCGCAACTTCAATTTTAATAAGGTGGAAATCGTTGTTGCTTTTTGTCTTTTCTATAGGAATCTGTGAATGTGTTTCAGGTAATCTGGTATGTCTTAACAGCCTTGACTTCGTTCAGCTTGGCGACAAAGTTTCAGAAGCGAAGCATAACATCGTTGCACCCAACACACGAATAACTACAGGTGGTTTGGGCGAGCAATGTCGCCAGATTGAACCTGAAGGCGAGATTGCCTTTACATTGCGTTGTGACCCAAAGGCTCAAAATTACCTTACAGTCAAGCTTTGGGGCTCAGACACACAATCTTGCTTGCTTTTCCTTGCCGATGAAAGTGGAAAACGCTATGGCAGCTACTTAAGTGAGATGCCGGAACTCTCATACAATCGTAGCGAAGCAGAGTTTCCCGGGCGCTTTGTATATGTGACCATACCAATTCCAAAAGAGCTTACTGAGGGCAAAACGCAAGTTAGGTTGAAGTTGATAGCGATTGGTTCAGTTGCTCCTTACGCTCCCCCGGACATTCGTGAACGACCACTTAAAAGCCCATCAAGAGGCATCTATCGCATCTACATTCACAAAGACCCATTTTTCGAGCCAGAACCTGACGAGAAACAAGGCAAACCGCAATTGCCCAAATTGAAGCAGTGTAAACCAATAAGCGAATTAATCGCTTTGAACCGTAAGCAAATTGATGAGGCTGTTGAAAGGCTGCTTCAATCGCAAATTTATGGTTCAAGGTGGAAAGAACGCATTGAGAGGGGCGAAATCCCTTCAATTTCTTGGGGTGCAACAACGAGAGCAAATCCGCCCACAAATTTAACCAAGCAAGCCTTCCTTGATTGGCTCACGCAACGGACGACCGATGGAAATTGTGCTGATTTGGGAATAGTTGGAATTTATGCGCGAGCTTACAATTGGGGTGGCTCAAAGTTTCACGGCAGTCAAGAGTTGATTGATCGCATTGTTGCAGCCCTTGACTACTTTGCGCGGGCACAAGGCGCTAACGGTGGCTTTACAGCACGCCAGTGGGTCGGAGTTGCAAAACGAAATCGTGGTTGGAGTTGTCTTGAGGGCTATGGGACTCGTTGGCTTGCGCGCGCCTTTTTGGAAGTGGCGGATGTGTTGAAAGCCAAAGGGATTTTGGAAGAAGCCATAGATGATGATGGCGATCCTGCTACGCCACCAATCCTGCGGGGCAAAGTTTATGCTCGTATGTTTGCCTCGCATCGGGATTACTTGGTGAGAGAAGCGCGCGGTCACGCCACAAATCAAGATTTGGTGCAAATCCAATCAATGTGGCTATGTAATGAGGCATTGCGACACCTTTCGCCAGAGGAAGCATGGTCACGGGATGCGGCTCTGAAGTTCGTTTATTCGGCAGTTGGGCTTTCTTCAGACCCACTTGGTGGTTTTTGGTTTAGCCCAAAAGGTTTGCCGCTTGAACCTTGGGGCACTTTGGGTGGTGGCTATTGTGGAAACTATGGAATTGAGTGTGCTCACTTAACTTGTGAGATGGCGGAATTGACCGGTGATGAAAAAGTGAAAAGGCAAGCATTGAAAGCAATTGAAGCGATTTCGCATTTCTTCTACCCAGACACTACTGCTGACGGATTTCGTTGCTGGCGAAGAGAAGAAGTAATCAGCACTCGCAATAATTTCTCGCCGGGACGCATTGATTACCCAATCAACTTCTATGCAGCTGCAGTTCTTAAAAGTCCAATTGCCTTGCGAGCATTACAAATTTGGCTTGAAGACGGGAATGAGCCATTTCCGCTTGATTGGAGAAATGCTCATTTCGTCAGCATGGTGCTTAAGCGAATCTACTCAGCGCAATACTTTGAACAACTTTTGACTGAACAGATGCCGCCGACGAATGTTCGGCTTTTCATGGAACATGCACAACCCGACATGGCTTGGGTTGACGAATTGGGGCATGTTGTCGCAGTTAGGCACAGTGATGGGAGCAGGTTATATGTTTCGCTTCAATGGCGGCGTGGTTTCAAAGCAGGTGGAAGAAGCCCAAAGCATGTCCGAGTCAATAACCTCGCCAGAATTCACCACACAACCCAAATTTTTGACAGAATTGCAACCATTTTTATGGAAGCACCCAATGGGTTTGGGAAACTTTACATTCTCCGTTACGGTCCGTATTTCATTGCTGTGAACCTTACCGATGACACAACATACACGGTTAATGTGCCATTTGTAAGCGAGGCAATTGATATCGTTACTGGCAAGCAAGTTTACTCTCAAAAACACATACACTTACTGCCAAGAAGAAGCATTGTTCTATACTGCAAAACGCTATGAGGTGGCGGAATGAGTTAAACAATGAGATTGTTGAGTTTGTAGGATGTCAACGCTTAGCAGTTTATACCGTTTAGGAGTTCCACAGGTGGTATTTTTTAAGGGCAGGTGAAATTTGCCCACTATTTTGGCGTGGATTTTATCCGTCCCTACAACAGACTTGTAGGCAGGTCTCTTTCATCCTCTTTGCTAAAAAGTTTGTTGGTTCTTAGCAAGGCAAGAAGCTAAGTGCCGTAAAAAACGGAACTATAGGCGAGTAACGGATTTAGGAATCCACCATGCTTTCGCTTGGTGACTAAACACGAACCTAACGAGCAAAGTTTGTAGTAAAGAGCGTCTTTTTCCAATAAAAGATGGCGTAATTTCTTTTGCGGATAAATTCGGCTTTCACTTGTTTGTCATCAACCAATCTCTTATGCCAGTGGCATGGTGATTGAGCCGAGATTTTAGGCTTGTCCAAATTGATGGAGAGAATTCTGGATTTGCAGCCGTAATTAGTGCTTGCTAAAACTTGAGGACACAAGACGCTTTGCAGTTGACAGCAGCAATAAGTGCTGGTTGTGATGCCTTCTTTAGAAGCGATGAAACCCTCAAAAAGGTAGCTGATTTGGAGTTTTTGGTTTTGAAGCAGCTCCGACTAACTTAACAGTGAGGTGATTGAGTTTGGACGAGCGAGAGTCTAAGGTAGTAGCTGAAGCCTTTGAGTCGCTCCTTAAAGCATTGGAGGAGGATTTGGAGAAAATTTCCCAAAAGGAGGGTGTGAAGGCTTTGCAGCAACTTAAGTTCCTTGAGCAAATAAAGGGACAGGTTCAATGGCTTTACGAGAGTTGGCAAAGTGGGCGAATGGTTCAGCCGAAACCTTCACCAGGAGAATTGGTTTCTACCGAGGTTGAAAGCGCTGACCGTGACCCAACAGCCGAATGGCTAAGCAGGTTGATTTGCAAGTCAAAGCGGCAAAGGGTTTATGGTGGGATACCAGCGCACGCTTTCAGACCATACATTTTGAAAGCTCTTGCTCAATTAGGCGGAAGCGCAAGGGAGGCAGATGCCCTTAAGCGTGTTGAGGAAATGGTCAAGCTGCGCCTTTTGCCAGTAGACCTTGAGTGGATGCCTAAAGGCAATGATTACCGCTGGCGCAAAAAAGCGCGTTGGGAACGGTTCAAGATGAAGCAAGATGGCTTGCTCCGTGACGATTCGCCAAGAGGCATTTGGGAACTGACCGAAAAGGGATGGCAGGAAGTGAGGAAGTTGCTTGAAAATGAAGGTTAGCGTGAGCGGTGAGCCACATGAAGAGCGGGAGGGTGAGGCTCCCGCCGAACCAAGCAAGAACCTAATTTGTGGCTCATCAGGAGATTCGCCCTCCCAAAATCGTCGTTGGGAGGGTGAGGCTCCTGCCGAACCCAGAAATTGTGGCTCACCAGGAGGTTCGCCCTCCCCAAAATCGCCGTTGGAAGGATGAGGCTACTGCCGAACCGAATGAGAACCTGAATAAATTCGGCGCTCGGTAAATTCGTCATCAACCACTGCCTGAAGTCAGTAGCATGAATGCTAAAACCCACACAAACTTTTGGTGTGGATAAGCGCTCAGGTTGACTGCAGGCGCATTTTATGCGCCCCTACAGAGGTGATGCTCTATGGGATTCAAAGGGACTGTCAAGGGGAGAATCATTGAGTTGGACGAACCAATCCCGCTACCTGATGGCACAAGGGTTGAAGTGACAGTGAAACCCGAGGGGCTTCGCAAAGGCTCGCCACAACTTATCTTGCAGACACTGGTGGGGACTCTAACCGATGAAGAAGCGGAAGCGATCATGAAAGTTGTGCGTGAGGAAGTAAGACGCATAGACTGGGAACTTTGGGAGGGCAAAGGAACATGAACTACTTGCTTGATACGGATCATTGGAGTTACATTCAGCGCAAATACCCGCAGGTCATTGCTCGCATTGAAAACCTGCCCGAAGACGCTACACTTTACATGCCAGTGATTGCTCAGGCTGAACTTTTGGTTGGGGTTGAATTGGCAACTGATGAGGCACGCAAAGCCGAATTGCTTGACCTGTATCAACGGGTCATTGAAATGGCGACCGAGATACTAACCGTCACTCCCGAAGTTGCCCGATACTATGCCCGCATCTTTGCCGACTTGAAACGCAAAGGAAAGCCAATCCCGGTCAACGACATTTGGATTGCTGCCATTGCTTTGGCAAACGAATGCATACTTGTCAGCGGCGATGAACATTTTCGGCTCATTGATGGGCTGCAAGTTGAGGATTGGACTAAGCCAAAAATTGGTGAGGGTGAAAATCCGTGATTGAGTTAGGTCGTGACCGATTGAACGGTGGGGAAGTTTTCATTGACGACAGCAGAGCGAGGGCAATTTTGATTTGCGGAAAACGAGGCAGCGGTAAGTCTTACACGATGGGCGTGTTTCTGGAAGAGTTGATGAGGCGTGATGATGCTTTGGTCATCGCCCTTGACCCGATGCGAAACTTCCACACGATGGTTCTACCAAACACCGAGCAGGAAAGGCTTTTGTGGGACTGGAACATGGTGGCTGAAGGTGTGCCGGTTCGCTTGCTCGTCCCCGGTGACCCATATAGGCGCTACGGGCAAGAAATTGTCAAGGCTTTTGAAGAGCGAGGGATTGAGGTTGTGCCTTTAAGGCTCAACCCCGGAGATTTACCGCCAGACGGATGGCTTGATTTGTTCGGCATTGACATCGCTACGCCGATGGGATTGGCTCTTTACCGAACGGTCAGCAAACTTCAAAGGTCGCATGAAAAATTTTTCTCCGTCCAAGACATCATTGCCGAAATTTACAGTGACCCGCTCATCCGTGAGACGAGCATTCAAGCGCTTGTCTTGCGGCTTGAAACTGCGGCGAATGATTGGGACTTGTTCAGCACTCGCTATCACGACCTACTTGAAGTCTTTCAAATCGGGGTTGTCAATGTCGTGGATTTAGGTGTGCTTGAAGTTGGACGAGTGAGTTTGCGAAATTTGGTTGCTGCTGTTTTGGTTCGGGATTTGTTCCGAAAAAGGCGTGAGGCAAGGTTGCAAGAGGAGTTGGGCATCCCAACAGATGTGCCGAAGATTTGGCTTGCCATTGACGAAGCACAAGAGTTCGTGCCTGCCGGTAAAAGCGCACTCGCAAAAGAACCTCTGATTCAGTGGGTTAAGGAAGGCCGTCAACCTGGATTGTCCCTCATCATCGCTTCTCAACAGCCGGGCGCTATTGACAAAGAGGTCTTAAGCCAATGCGATTTGATTTTGTGCCACAAAGTTACAGCCCTTGAAGATGTTGAAGCCATCAACAAACTCAGCCACGACTATATGTCACACGAGTTGAGACACTACATCAGACAACTGGACAGAACTGGCGAGGCTGTGGTAGTTGACGACTTTCAAGAGGCTGTAACAATAGTGCAGGTGAGGCCGAGGAAGAGCAAACACGGAGGCACTGAGGTGTGAACAAGTGTCAAGGGAGGTGCAAACAGAGATGAGAAAGTGGGTTGTGTTAGTGCTGGCGTTGGGCTTTGTTGTCCCCGCTATCGCACAGCAAACCCCAAGTGATGTCGCTTTCGGTGGCGAGTATTTCTTCCGATTCCGAGTATCTGTTGGCGGACTTTCGCCTGAAGGAAGGGCTATTGTTCTGCAAGGTCGGTTATCTCAGGTTTTCACGAAATTGTTCGTAAATGGTGCCCCGTTAACTGTCCGAATTCATTCACTTGGGTCAATAAAGTCAATTTCCGTTGCAGGCGTTCAGTTCGTGACAGTCACGAAGGCAGATGCCGAAGCAAACCAGATGACAGTTGAACAATTGGCGAAGGTTTGGGCGAACAATTTGGAGCAAGGGTTGAGAGGAATCTTGTCAGTGCCATAACAAAACGATTTTCGGTCGGAAGGTAAACCTCTGGGTTCGGGAGGGCGAATCTCCCGATGAGTCACAAATTAGGTTCTTATTAGGTTCGGCGGGAGCCTCACCCTCCCAACGGCAATTTTTCCAACGGCAATTTTGGGAGGGCGAATCTCCTGATGAGCCACAGATTAGGTTCGGCAGGAGCCTCACCCTCCCAACAGCAATTTGGGGGAGGGCGAACCTCCTGGTGAGCCACAAATTTTTTTCTGGGTTCGGCGGGAGTCTCACCCTCCCAAGTGAGGGAGGTGATTTGCGTTGAAAAAGGAACGCAAACATCCTGCTCACGGGGTTTTCATCGCGCTGAATCGTCCAACAATTGTCCTTGCGACCGTGTGCACTAAAAACCGAGAACCTTGGTTAGCGAATGAGACAGTGCATCAGCTATTGCGTCAGATATGGGCAGAGGAAGCAACAGCATGGCTTGTAGGTCGGTATGTGTTGATGCCGGATCACCTTCACTTATTTGCTGCTCCAAGCGCTGAGGATGTTCTGCTGGACAATTGGGTGCGATTTTGGAAGTCGCTGTTCACTAAGCGTTACAAAAATCCAAGCCATCGTTGGCAACCAGACTATTGGGATAGGCGTTTGCGTGCTTCCGAAAGCTATGATGCTGCGTGGGAGTATGTTCGCCACAATCCCGTTCGGCATGGTTTAGTAAAGAACCCAGAGGACTGGCTGTTTCAAGGCGAGATTTTCGTGTTGGAATGGTGGTGACAACAATTTTCGGTTCAGAAGACGACTTACTCGGTTTGGCGGGAGCCTCACCCTCCCAACGGCAATTTTTTGGGTTCGGCAGGAGCCTCACCCTCCCAACGACGGTTTTGGGAGGGCGAATCTCCTGGTGAGCCATAAATTAGGTTCTTGTTGGGTTCGGCAAGAGCCTCACCATCTCAACGGCAATTTTTTTCTCGGTTCGGCGGGAGCTCACACTCCCAACGGCAATCTGGGGGAGGGCGAACCTCCCGGTGAGCCAAAATTTGTTTGGGAGGGCGAATCTCCTGATGAGCCACGAATTAGGTTCTTGTTCGGTTCGGCAGAAGCCTCACACTCCCAACGGCAATCTGGGGGAGGGCGAACCTCCCGGTGAGCCAAAATTTGTTTGGGAGGGCGAATCTCCTGATGAGCCACAAATTTTTTCTGGGTTCGGCAGGAGCCTCACCCTCCCAACGGCAAATTCGGGAGGGTGAACCTCCTGGTGAGCCGTAATTTTTCACGGAAATTTCCGACACCACTCCGAAACCATGCGAACCCTTTCTATCGCTTCCTCTCCGCCACCTTGCGGGACTTCATCAGAGACACCGAGAATCAGGCGAGGGTGGAAAAGTTTCACGATACGCTCAACTGTTGCCATGAGTTCATCTCTTGTGAAAGGCGGGATGAACATGATTGCAGGTATGCCATCAATTAGCACCTTGTCGCCGATATACTCCTTGATTTCCTCAAGTTCAACATCGCCTTGTGGTTTAGGCGTCAGCGCTTCGTAGCCGTCAAATGGCAAGTGCTTCAAATACGGAAGCAAGGTTTTGAAGTAACCGTCAATGTGGATGTGAGTGAATATGCCGTGCTTGCGAAGTTGGTTGGAGCGTTTCTCGTAAAACGGGACAAGGTATCGCTCAAAATATTTGGGCGAAAGGAGTTGGTCGTGGATGTTTTCACCGAAGTTGACAATTTTCACCACACCGCTGTTGACTATTTCCTCGTAAAGTCGGTCGTAGGAATCGTCAATGGCTTTCATCGTCGCTTCAACTTCGTCGGGATAATCAGCGAGGGCGTAAATCAGGTTTTCAAGTCGCATCCAAATTTGAGCGAGTGCCTGATATGGGCTTTTTGGGACCCAAAATTGAGGTTCGCCTCGTTCTCCCATGAAGTTACTGCCTTGCATGAAGTTTTCAACTGAGAACGAATAGGTCATGTTAGCATAGAGCCAGCGCAACTTGCGCAGGTCATCAACTGACTTGACGGGGAACTCAACCTTACGCCAACTTCCGTCAACTGTGAGTTTGTGGCACTCAACGAGTTCGCCATAAGGTGTTTCGTAGATGACAGTGCCTTCAGAAGCGCTAAACTGGCGATGTATTTTAACTCTTTCACTGTAACTGACGACGACGGGATCAGGTTGACCAGTGTAGTAGTGAACATAGCGCATTGAAACTTTGAGGTCATCAAAGACCTCAAGCAGGCTTGCTTTTTCATATCGCTTTGGTAGTTTGCCAAAACGCTTGTGCCAGTCATACCAAGGTTCAATGCGTGGTTGAAAGAGGACATGTGAGATAGGTTGACAAGCGAAAACATTGAGCGTCATCTGGCAGAATGACATCGTGGTTCACTCACACACAAAAACTGCGGGGATAGCTCCTTAGCTATCCCGCAAAATTGCCAAGGCGAGCTTAGCTTGACCGATTATGGGAACTGGTCTTCAAGTGCCTTCATCGCATCCCTAAATGTTGGCGAGCCAATAGTTGTCCCACCCCAGCCGTTTGAAACGGCTATATTGGGGTTGCTTGTCCAACCCGGCCACATGTTTATCGGGTCGGCAGTTTGAGTTGGGCGCAGTGACTTAACATGCCCGTCAATGAACGCCAAGTTCCATGTGGAGTTATGTCCGGCGTATCCGTTAACCCAGTTACCTGGAACACTTGTCCACCAGTTTGATGCATAGTCGTTCCAACCCTGATTCCTCAACTCGCAAAAGAGGATGACTCTTGCAGGATCTGTGAAGTCAGATATTGGTCGTGAGCCACCAGATGGAAACTGGTTGCCAGCGTTGTTAATGGCATAGTTGGTGGATATACCTTGGGGGTCTGTGTTGGTAGCTGGGTTTGATGGGCACTTAAAGACTTGCACATTCTTGATGTAAGGTAGTATCAGCGTGCGCCAGTGAAGACCACCAACTTCTCGTCCCGGAAAACGCTCATCGTAGTCCTGAACATACTGTATCATCGCTGAGGCGAGTTGCTTCAAGTTGTTCGCGCATGCAGCTTTTCTCGCCGACTCACGAGCCTTCGCGAACACCGGAAACAGTATCGCCGCCAGAATTGCTATGATCGCGATCACGACCAAAAGCTCAATCAGTGTAAAGCCGCGATCGCAACCTCTTAGCGAAGACAGCCAGTGCATCACAACACCTTTTCGCCGTTCCATTTTGCATCACCCTCCGTGCACGGATTTTGATAAGGTTGGACGCCGCTTCGGGAGCGCCAATATAACGCGTTTATTGCAAATGTAAAATCTGCCCCCGAATCATTGTCTCGGATGAGAACATTAACAATTTTATGCAATGAGTAGCCTCTCAGCAGTATCACACAACTCCTTTGCTGAGTGTTTATCTTCGGCTTCGGCTATAATGCGTATCACATTCTCGGTCCCAGATTGCCTCAGGTGCAGCCAACGCTTTGGGGCGTGCCAAATCAACTTGATGCCGTCAGCATCAATAACTTGATCGGCAGTTTGGATTAAGCACTCTATGCGTCTTTTAATTTCGCCAACCCCTCCAACATGTGTGCCTTCAAGCTTGCGCTTGATCATACAATACTGCGGAAATTTAGTTATGAGCTGGCTAAGTGCCTCATTCCTCTTAGCCATAAACTCAAGTATTAGCGCCATCCCACACAGTCCATCTCTTGCATACTGCAGTGGTGGGTAGATGATGCCTCCATTACCTTCGCCACCAATTACGCCACCAACTTCCATCAGCTTAGCGCTTACATTCAAATCCCCAACGGGTGTGCGTATGACCTCGCAACCGTAAGCCTTCGCTATGTCTTCAATCGCCATGCTCGTTGAGATATTCGTTACGACGATTCCGCTGCGCATGCTCAGGACATGTTCGGTCGCCACGCATAGTGTCATCTCTTCACTCAACGGTATGCCTCCGTCGGCTACAATGACGACTCTGTCGGCATCAGCATCAAATCCGAAGCCAACATCGGCACCGCTGTTACGGACGACAATTGCGAGTTCTTGTAGGCTTTCCGGAGTTGGCTCAGGTGGACGAGTGAACTTTCCGTTGAGGCTACAGTTTAAAGGCACAATGTCACATCCGAGGCGCTCAAGCAGCGGTATAGCAACAGTTGAAGCTGCGCTATTGACGCAATCAATCGCCACTTTAAACCTGCGCCTGCGTATTTCATTGACATCAATAAGGCTTGCGATTCTCTCAACATGCATCGTTGTTGCCTCATCTGTCCAATACATTCCAACATCGTCCCAGCAAGCTTGTATGAACGAAGCAGATTCAACAAGCTCCTTGAGCACATTGATGCGATCTCGGTCAACATACATTCCGTTTGCTCTGAAAAACTTGAACGCATTCCACTCCTCGGGATTGTGAGATGCTGTTATCCCGATGCCTCCATCAGTATGTTCACGGATATAAAGCTGCAGCGTGGGCGTTGGAACGATACCGAGGTCAACGACATTGCATCCTGTTGACAGAACACCTGCAATGGTGGCGCATTTGAACATTTTCCCCGATGGGCGTGTATCCATGCCTACGGCAATAGTTACATTTTCCTTTTCGGACTTAAGCATTGTCCCGTAAGCCAGCGCCCATCTCAGTGCAACATCCGAGGTGAGCGTCTTACCAACTATGCCGCGCACTCCGGATATGCTCACAATCAACCTCCCAACCATCTCTCCACCCCCTTATGCACGACTGAGAGAACTTTAAGCACAACCACACCGGTGAAACAGTTTCATCGCGCATTTTGAAATTTAAAATTTGGCACATGCGCTGGATGCAATATGACGCAATCAAAGCTGCATCTACCACTTTAGACAGAGCTTCAAGAGGTGAGTCACACTGCGATTGACTTTGCAACTCTCAGTGTTTGGTTGAGCTGCTTCAATCATGCTCACTGTTGCAGTGTATACGATGGCGCTTCATGAGGATGCGCAACTCGCGCTCATAATCCTCCCGAGTGTCTATATCGCGCAGCACCGCACTTGTTTGGACGGGCAATTCAAGCACATCGCTTGAGTGTTCTCTAATGAACGAGCGCAAACCTTGCTCGCCACGGTATGAGATGAGCTTGTCAACATATCTCCCGCTTAAAAGCACAGGGTGACCTCGCTTGCCTGAAAATGTCGGTATGATAATCCCAGCGCCAGTTTGCTTATGTGCCGATATGAGCATATCAACGATTTCATGTTCCACAGCGGGTTGGTCTGCAAGCATAACTATGAAGGCTTCAATTTTGCCGAATCTTTCCCTTGCCTCAATCAAGCCCACACGAAGCGAATCAATCATCTGCGATTGTTGCATTTCATTCACAACCACAGTTGCCCCTATATCTTGGAGCCGTTGAAGGAAGGCTCTTGGCAGCTCCGGATTGATTACGACGATAACGCTTTCGGCGAGCGACGAAACAGCGTTCCTCACCACGCTTTCAAGGATGGTTGACTCACCGAATGGGAGAAGGAGTTTGCAACTGTCCATTCGTTCGGAGCGCCCGGCTGCGAGAATGATTGCGACGATCATTTCCTCATCCTGCTCCCTGTCCTTCCTGCAGCGATTTGCGACGGGAAGAAACTTTACGACCCAAAGCGAAGTTCGCTCTTCACTGCGAAGCTTTGTTGGTTAAGTTCGCAGTTAGCCACCAAGCGAAGCAGCGTTAAGTTGGTGCAATGTGAAATGTTACTATTTTACTTGTGCTTTGCGCTTCACACTCACTTTGACGGCACTACGCTTTGCTCCGTGCCCTGCTGCGAACCAACAAACTTTTGAGTGAAGGGCGACAAAGTTTTGGTAGCGGGCAAACCTCAAATAGCGCTCACAAGTTTGCGGTGAGGCGCAAAAGTGAAATGCCATCAAAAATGAGTTCCGTTTGATGTGCAAGCACTTCACCTTTGCTCAACAAGTCCGATGACAAAGTTAACAGCCGTTGCCGAAGTCAATTTGATCTCACCGCCGGGTAACTCAAGCGGCATTGTCATCACATCATCATACCGACCCTCTTGGTATATGATGCGCCCAAGCTCAACCGAGAACCAAATCTTTATCTTGAGCTTTGCCATACCGCTTGAACCTTCAAGACCCATCTGTGAAAGCATCAAAGCGGTCATGCTCGGACTTGATTGCTCAAGCTCAATTACAGCGCATTTGAATTTGCCCTTTTCCTCGTAACCGATAAACTTGCCTGTGCCACTCAGGGTGATGCTCTTCTCCTCACTCACTTTCACATCTGTTTTGTATTCCCATGTGTCGCCAACATTTACTTCGCCCTCAGGGAAGCCGACAGCAGCACTTGCAAATGCACTCACATCAATCGGTAGCTTCCCTCCGGGTGTGGCTATGGGTAGCTTTTCCGGCTTAAGCACTTTATAGCTGAGCGTTTTACCAGTTGGAGTCACGACTGTTTCAACCTCACTTTCCGGTAATCTTACTGTCTCGGTGGTCCCCTGAGGTGTCGTCACTTGCATTTGCCCGACGACATTCATTCGCACAACATAGTTACCAGCCTCATCAACCTTCAAAACTCGCTGTGTCGCTGTGAAGTCCATTTGCATCGGCATTTTAATTTCCGGCGTAAGCCCGCCAGTCTGCATTTGAGTTATACCGCTTGCTTTGATGGCATACTTGAGCGTCTCTCCCGGCTGATACTTGAGTCTGAGGACCTCGGCGTAAAGCATTTTAGGCGCTGCCGAAACAAGCAAGATGCACATCCATGATACGCAGAGCTGCCATTTGAACCCTTGGCGTTCACTTATCATCTTTATCGCCCCCCTATCCATGTATCCTTTTGAAGAAGGTAGCGCTTGAAGAACGCCACCATGCGCTTTTCGTATTCACTCTGATACACTGCAAACATTCTGACATGCTTAACTCCTTCACCTATCCATAGTTCCTTTGGCTGTTTTGCGCTCCGATAAAGCAATAGCGCATCTTCAACGCTGACTTTATGGTCAGCAGTCCCATGAATGATGAACACAGCCCTCGGCGATATACGCCCAATAACACGATACGGCGCTATGTCCTCTGGGTTGCATCCGAGCATGATTCGGAATGTTACCCATGCCGGAATACCAAGAACCGGCGCCAACGGACCGAAAGTGCGCTTCAGCGTTAACTTAGCCGGTCTATCAAGCGAAGCGT
This sequence comes from Armatimonadota bacterium, assembly GCA_025062195.1. Taxonomy (GTDB): domain Bacteria; phylum Armatimonadota; class Fervidibacteria; order Fervidibacterales; family Thermosaccharophagaceae; genus Thermosaccharophagus. The sequence goes on along the minus strand of JANXAS010000033.1, from coordinate 15,706 downwards.
ATGCACTGTCTGATATGACGGCTTTCAACTCCTTATTTTGCGCCGCTGCCATTATAGCTACTGCGCCCCCCATTGAGAAGCCGATGATGCCAATTCCAAAGCACGCCTTTGGTTTATTCTTGCGCAGCCACTTGACTGCACCCTCAACATCTTTAACTTCCATTCGCCCGATGGTCGGCTTACCGCCGCTTTCGCCGTTACCCCTGAAGTCAAACATGAATACAGAAAAGCCACCGCGGTGAAGTGCCGGAAGGACATCAATGAACCTTGAGCGCGCTCCAGGATAGCCGTGGCAGACAACCACTGTGCAGCGCGTGTCATTGGTCTTGCTTGCCGGAATGAACCACCCTGCAATTCGCACGCCATCTTCAGTTGTAAACTCAGCGCCCTCATGCTGCAAGCCGAAGTCCGAGGGGTTCTTCGTGATGGCAAATCTTGGTGGGTGAAATGAGAGCACCACCCACAAGATATCGCCGATAAACCACAACATTAAGATTGCAAAGAGCACGCGCCAAAGAAGCCACAGCCACCGTATGCGCATTTTGGAGACAATGCCTTCCCTCATCTTCGCCGCTCAAATTTCCAATTCTTCACCCGGCTTGAGTATATGGCACTGTATAGCCTCGCTGGCTTCCTTTAGCTTACGAGCAAACTCAAAAGGGTTTGCCTTGATGACGGGAAATGTGTCGTAGTGCATTGGCACAACCCTCTTTGGATGAAGCATAGTGGCTGCTATAACAGCATCATCAATTCCCATTGTGAAATTATCACCGATAGGTAACATTGCACAGTCAATGCTATGGCACCTGCCAATCAATTCCATATCGCTAAAGAGAGCTGTATCGCCGGCGTGATAAAGTGCTGAGCCGTCAATCGTAACAATGAAGCCGCAAGCCTCACCGGTGTAAACGATATTTGGATGCGTGACAGCAGAGCCGTGAAGCGCTGGAACTAATTTGACAGTCCCAAATGAAAACTTTGCAGCGCCACCGATATGCATTGGGTGAACTTTTTGAACGCCCCTTGTCTGGCAATAGACGCAGAGTTCGTATGTGGAAACGAGCAATGCGTCATGTTTGCCGCATAGCTCAATTGCATCCCCAAGGTGGTCTCCGTGTCCATGTGTCACTAAGATGGAATCAAGTTTTGGGAGTTGTTCAATGCTTACCGGGCATTGCGGATTGCCCTTGATGAACGGGTCAATGATGATGTTGCCGCTGGGTGAAGTTATGAGGAAACAAGCATGCCCAAGCCATCTCACCTTAGGCATTTCTCTCACTCTCGCTTTTTGGTTCGGTGTCCCCATTTGTGGATTTTGCTTCAGTGTCCGGCAGCAGCATGGATAAAGTGGTTTGAGTTAGGATGCAGCTGCTCTAACCGAAGCATTTTGTGAGTGCTCATTCAAGCAGCTCTTTCAACCCAGCTGGTATCCAGTCCCTGCGGTTGCGTGCGCTGTCAAATGTGGTATCAATGCGCACTGTGTAAGTTAGCTGGACTGGGACTGGCTTTTGCTGTGCTTGTGTCCCAAGCATTGATGCAATGCCGCCAGTCATACCCATCGGCTGCAAAGCACCAAATGGCTCACCGCCCTCCATCACCGCACCAAGCATGCCAGCATAGGCTTGCCCTATGGCGCTGACCATGCCAAGGAGCCCGCCACCTATCCCAGCTTGCGTTGCAGTCTGCATCTGCGGCACAAGTAGCGATAGCACCATCGTGTCTGTGTTAAATATCAGTTCAACCTCTTCTCGTGAACTTATGATGCGCCTGTCCCTCACATCAAAGTAAATTGTGCGTGTTCCTTTGCCCGAGCCCTTAAGTTCTTCGGGGAGTTTTTGAGTGCCCATCATTCCAGCCCCACCAAATGCACCAGCCATTGTTCCACCCATAAGACCTCCAATGCCACCAGCCATCCCACCAAACAACGGTGATGAAGATATTGCGCCGCCATATCCGGGAACGCCCATCATCGGACTGCCCATCGGCATGCCCATCATACCAACCCCACCAAATGCTCCAACTTCGGCGCCGCCCGCAGTTGCAGCACCGACTGATGAGTAGCGTGCTTGCAAATATGCGAGCTTGAATTTGATCTCAAGTTCGTAGCTTGTCACTATCTTCGCACACGGTTTTCCCATCTGCCATTCAAAGCCAGAGAACATGTGCCTGACATCGCCCCGTATCGTCCCAATGACTGCTTCTGTTGGGCTTGGTGAGCGTTTCTCGGGCTTGCGAATAACGCTCAGGAAGAACAACTCGGGACGAACTGCTATTGGGGCTTCCCATGAATTGCCGACCCTGAGTGGGAAGTCAGGGAACTCAATGTCAATGCCAGCTGTAGCGAAGGCGAGCAACGGGTCTATGTCATCGTTTGTAAACATGCTGCCGTTTGATTCCATTGAGGCAAGCATCATCTTGCGCATAGGCTGAAGTGGCAGCGATACAACTTGGAACATCTGAGCACCAGATGTTGCTGCGCCAGCTTCACCACCCATCGGACCCATAGCGCCACCCATCATCCCAACACCAGCTGTGCCAGACGGTGCAAGAAACCAAATTCGTCCGTCCTCAACTTCACGGCTAACTTGGTAATACCTGTCTGGTGATATGCCTTGCACCATTTGATTCCAGCGCAGTGTCAGGCGATGCTCAAGGAATGGTAAATCTTCGGTGCGTGCCCTCTTTGGAATCCTTCCCTTAGCCTTAGAGCCGGCTTTAACTGTGTAAAACCAGACTTCACCCGGGCGAAACTTGAATGAAAGCAACAGACCTTCGGGTGGGACTTCCAATGGCGCCTGGCGCGCTAATCTGAATCTGATGGTGGCAGAGCCAGCATATCTGCCATCACCATCTCTCGCTTCAGCGCGCAGTTCGTGCTCGCCATCCTTAAGTTTCAATGCATCTGGGTCAATCTCGTGCTCAAATGGTGGTCCAACAGCTGTGAGAAATTGCCCATTTAACCAAAGCGCTATATAGCCGGTTGGGTTGGCTTTGCGCAACACAATCTTGAACTTCTCATGCACAGTTAAGCCATCCTGTGGGAAGACAAATTCAACGCCAGCTTGAGCGAGGAGCGACCTATGAAGCAATAACAAAGCGATGGCTGCAATGAGCCACCTTATTAACTTGCCATATGAGTCTCTCATCATTTTCACCTCTTACCCCTAAAAGGGAGACTCCCAAAAACGCCATTTGCAATTTTAACACCATGACTGAATTGCTGTTCAGCTGTCCACAACAGTAAGCAACGCTTGTTTGTCACTTCTTTTGACGGTTCGTGAGTTGCCCCGGTTTCCATTTACGGGTGACATTCAATTTTGTCTATCTACATTACGCTTGCCACATTGCGACTTAATTCACAACCCTCTCGTTTCAAACCATGGGCGCAATCTTGCGTATGTTCGCTCAAGCAGCTCCGGTATAACTTTCGTGTTTGCGATGACTGGCATAAAGTTTGTATCGCCACTCCACCTTGGCACGATATGTATGTGCAAATGCTGATCAATGCCTGCACCAGCAGCACGCCCCAAGTTTAAGCCCATGTTAAAGCCATCGGGATGCATCAGTTCGTTTAATGCCTCCTCACACAGGCGCACAGCAAAAATTAGCTCGTAAAGCTCATCCTCGCTTAGCTGCGAGAGCCACGCAACATGCCTGTATGGGACAACCATCAAGTGCCCGTTGTTGTATGGGTATATGTTCAGGACAACAAAGGTGTGCTTAAGTCTTGCGACGATGTAATTTTCAACATCCCTTTGTTCGGACGGCTTCTCGCAAAAGATGCATTCGCCTTTAGCCTCCGAAGTTGCCGTCATGACATATTGCATCCTCCATGGCGCCCATATGATGTCGTGCACTTTTTTCATTCCCGCTCACCATTAGCATTCAGACTCTGCCCTCAATTATGCGCCTTATATGCTGTGCGGTGTCTATGACGAATTGGTCGGCAGCTGTTCGGTATGGTGGCAGCTCAGCGGTTAAGTAGCTATCATAGCCTATCTCAATTAGTGCTTCATGAACGGCTCGCCAATTAACATCGCCCTCAAATAGCCAAACGAACTCTCTCCTTCTTAGATCAAAGTCCTTGATGTGCACCCTCTTTATCCTGCCGCCGAGCATGCGTATCCATTGCTCTGGGTAGCCGATGATTAGTATATTGCCCACATCAAAATATGCTCCAACATAGCCATTGCCCTCGTTCAACTCATCAACGAACTGGCAGAATTCAATCGGCGATAGAAGGAAGCGATTCCAGACATTCTCAATGAGCATGAATACGCCCTCTCTTCTTGCGACCTCACGCAAATGCTTGAGTGATTTCATTGATATCTCCCAAGCCGTTTTATAGTCGGTGCGCTCATTAACGACACCGGGAACAACAAGCACAGCTCCAGCACCAACAACCGATGCTAAATGGAGTGCTTGTTCAATCCCCTCAACACCCTTACGCCTTGTTTCTTCATCTGGCGATGATAACGGGAACTGCCAATGCACACCGCCCATGATGCTATGTATTTCAATCCCATGTGCTTGTGCGGCTTCTTTGATTTGCCTCGCCTCCTCCTCGCTGCCGGGTTGTGGTATCTCAATCCCGTCATAACCAGCATGCTTTACAAGCTCCATCCGTTCGTTCAAACTCGCATCCGGAAGCACTGTGCCAAAGTAAATTCCGACCTTCATCTCCACCACCTCGCTGTTGAATTTTGCTGCCCACCGATTTGCACGCCATCAATCTACGGCATAAACTGTAGCATCTGATAATTCAAAACGCTAAACTGATGGCGCTGACATGAACGCCCCTTTCAGCCTGTTAAACCTGTTCTATAGGTGATGTGATTGTTTGGTGCAGGTGCAGCTTAGGCTGCGAACTTGTTTTGTGTCTAAAGCGCATCTTATGGATTGGTGTGTCACGCAAGCTGATGGGGAGGTGATGGTGGTGCGACTTTTCGGTGAAAATATGCTGCGACTAATTGAGGCGTGCATATCAACGCTTCCGCGGGATGTCTTTAAAAAGATTGAAGGTGCATATCGTTCCGAGACTTCAAACGCTCTTGCGCAACTCGCATTGAGCATAATGCGTGCCAACGCGATTGCTGCGATGATTCATCGCGCACCGATATGCGAGGACACCGGCATACCGACCTTTTATGTGCGGTGTCCAGACGAGTTAAAGCGCAGCCAATTGAGCGCCCAAATAAAAGCCGCAGTTGAGGAGGCTACATCGCTCGGGTTGCTCCGCCCAAATTGCATTGACAGCATTACCGGTGAGAGTTCCCCGAACAACATCGGAATCGGTGTGCCGATCATCCATTTTGATAATGGCGGCGAGATTGATAAGGTTGAAGTGTGCCTGCTGCTTAAGGGTGCTGGGAGCGAGAATCAGAACAGACAATATTCACTTCCGTGTGAGCTTGATGGGTTTGGTCTTGCGGAGCGAAACACTCGAGGAATATTGAAGTGCGTCCTTCATGCGCTTTACATGGCACAGGGATTTGGCTGTAGCCCCGGCTTCATCGGCGTTTGCGTTGGTGGCGATAGAGCATCTGGGTATGAGTGTGCGAAACGACAGCTGTTGAGGTCGTTGGACGACGAGAACGGAGATGAACAACTTCGCCAACTTGAGGTTGATGTTATGCGCCTCGGAAATGAGCTTGGTGTGGGTGCGCTTGGCTTTGGCGGTGCGCACACTTTGCTATCGTGCAAGTTTGGCAAGCTGCACAGGCATCCAGCATCGTTCTTTGTCTCAGTCGCATACATGTGCTGGGCATATAGGCGTTTGGGGATGGTTATGGATGCCAAGACGGGCAAGTTGATTCGTTGGCTCTACGAACCAACTCACACTGACGAGGGTTTGAATTTTACACTTCCAAGCGGTGTGAAAGAACTTTCAACACCGCTCACTGAGGGCGATGTGAGGCGGTTGAGCGTTGGCGATGTGGTCAAGCTCAATGGCGTAATCTATACTGGAAGGGACATGGTGCACATGCGCCTCAGTCAATCTCAAGCCCCGAACGATTTGCGCGGCTACGCAATTTACCACTGTGGTCCGATGGCTGTGAAAAGAAATGACAGATGGGTTGTGCTTGCAGCAGGTCCTACAACGAGCATTCGCCACGAACCGTATCAGGCGAGCGTTATTGAGAGGCATGGTCTCAGAGCCGTAATCGGGAAGGGTGGCATGGGTGCAAGGACTAAAGAGGCGTTAAAGCGCTTTGGTGCTGTTTACCTTCACGCTATTGGCGGCGCCGCAAAGCTTTACGCAGACTGCATTGAAGATGTTGAAGATGTTTGGTGGCTTGATGAGTTTGGGCTTGTGGAAGCCATGTGGAAGTTGAAGGTGAAGAACTTCGTTGCGGTAGTAACGATGGATGCACATGGTAACAGCTTGCACGATGCCGTGAGAGAAAGTTCGGCATTGGCACTTGAGCGCATCATGCACTCAATCAATCATCCATGCGCTGATTGCAAGGTATGAGATGAAGCCAAGGACTATCGCGATAACTCCCGGGACAAGCAGCGCAAGTAAGGACTTGGGCAGGTTGAGTCTATATGTTTGCCGGACGGAAACATAAAGCAACAAGCCGGTGTAACCAACTGTGATTAGGACGAACAGGACCCAAAAGTATGCAGCCCCCGAAGTTAACTCCGGCGATGTAAAGCGCAGTATGAGCGCCATCGGCAGGTATAGCAGGAAAGGCGAAAAGGCACATGCAGAGCTGCACATAAAGCTAATGCCGCGAGGTGGCGCACCGAGAAGTTCGGCTGCCAAGTTGACGATTGCGGAACGAACAAACCAATACGCCGGATAAAAGACAATGGCGTATAGCAGGACGAAAGCGAGATTTGGCAGGCGCTTTATGATTGGGGATGGCACCCAACCGCCGGCATCCCCGATGATGTGCAACGCTATGCAAAAGCTTATACCCTGAAGCCATGTCATCATGGCTGATGCGAACAACGGCTTTTCGTCCGCTGCGTAACGGAGTGTCTCGGCGCATTGCCATGGGTTGAGTGTGAATGCGGATAGCTTAAGTGCGTCTTTAAATGCGCTCCAAAGCCACCTACAAGCGAGTTGTGATGCGCTCTTCAACCCGATAGCACCTTCAACTGTTCCCACATCATGACCAATTGGCTCATTCAAGATTGCTCACCTCATTCTCGCTGGCTCGGTTGCTAACCCGAGCATAAACTTGCGCAGCAGCCAAGTTGGACACAAACGAATATCAAGCAAGAGCATGCTCCTAAAATCGGATGGGTATGGTGTGACCGTTATTATCTCCCAAAGTCTTCTCCTGTAGCGCAATTCCTTGATTCTCGGCTTGCCCTTAATGCCAGCCCTCTCAGCTGCATAGGAGATTGCATCTTGCAATCCACCGAGCTTGTCAACGAGCTTTAGCTCATGTGCTTGTCTTCCGGTGAGTATGCGTCCATCGGCAATCGGCTTTATCTTGCTAATTGGCAGGTTGCGTCCGCTGGCTACATCATTCACGAATTGCTCATACACATCGTTGGTGAGCTGCTTGAGCAGTTGGCGCTCCTCTGGGCGCAACTTTCGGAAGAACGAACCGGTGTCCTTGAAAGGACCGCTCACAATGGTTTCTGCTTCTACGCCAAACTTGCGCATCAACTCTTGCAAGTTGACGACAGTGAGCAGAGCGCCAATACTGCCAGTAAGTGTGGATGGCGAGGCAAATATTGCGTCGGCAGCACTGGCAATGTAAAATCCGCCGGAGGCTGCTACCTCCCCCATTGATACAACGATTGGCTTTCCACTCCGTTTAAACTCCTTGATGGCTTGGTAGATTTCCTGTGATGCCGATGCACTGCCGCCGGGACTGTTAACTCGTATGACGACAGCTCTTATGAATGGGTCTTCGCGAGCCTTCTCAAGCAACCTGACAACTGACTCAGAACCAACGACGCCATATTCGCTCAATCCATCAACGATTATGCCCTCGGCTTTGATAAGCCCGACTGTGCCACCGAAGACACCAACACCTCTAACGCCTTCAACTGGTGCAGTTACAAACAAGGCAAGTGCAAGTATAGCCCCAAGCGCTGCCACAGCAACTCCAAAGCAACCAAGACAGCCAAGGAATATTGGCAACCCGTATCTGCTAACACGGCGTTCACGAATTCTTTCGCTCATGGTTTGCACCCCCATGACAAACTTTGAATTTCAAATCTGCTGCAAAAGCTATTAATGGTTCACTCTCACTCAAAGGGTTTTTGATGCTCAACTTTTCCATGCCGTCTGCTTTAGCCAGACATTGATGACGAGATTGCTTGGCGACGAATTTATTCGGCAAAGTTTTTTCTTGAAAGGGCAGGGGATGCCTGCCCGGGATTTTCGGGCACATTTTGCCCAACAGTGCGCAAGATTCCGACAAACCTCTTGGCTAAAGCAAACAGCATCTTCTGGGAAAATTGTCCACCAACAGCGTTTGCAGTAAAGAGCAGCAAGGTGAAAACATTTCCAAAGCGCTTTTACACTCGCTATCATCATAGCGTGAGCAAACTCGTTCGTAAATGCAACAGGGCTTGCACAGTTGATATTGTTTGGTGGGCGGACATAGCATGGTCGGTGAGAATTGACAGAGACAAATTAGTTTGGCGGCTTAGCGACTGCCACCGCATTCAACTTCTTAACTCATATCAATTTGCGCCAAATTGTGGGTATCGGAGACGGGCAGTTGTGGATGCTGAATAGTTTGTAGCGAAGCATGGAACGAAGCGAAGCGCTGTTAGTTTGGAGTGTAGGGTGGAGATGTGAGCATGTTGAAGCGCTGCATCGCTATCACTTCGCTACTAACGGCGCTTTATATTTTGCAGTGTTTGCGTTACCGCTAAATTTACACCTGCGTCACTCACAATGTTCGCGCTGCGATAGCGTTAACAAAAACGAGGTTGAGGTGATTGAGATGCATATCTCATGCAAGTTTTCTGGATGGCGCAATGGAAGCTGGTGTGCGCTATGGTTTGCAGTTTGCTTATCCGTGATCGCGCTTCAAGTTGCACATGCTCAAGTGAGATGGCAAAGCTACCAAGCCATCATGTGGAGCACCGACCCAGTCGCTCAAAATATTGCATTGTGGTTTCAACGGCTTCGCGAATTGGAGTTCACCGCCGAGCAGTGCTATCGCGGGCGAGACCCAAAACCTTTTGTGCAACATGGCTTTGGCTTTTATGTTGAGAATCTTGTCCCGCAACTTGCATTTCATCATGGTCGGCGCAAACTTTACGACGAAGACTTCCGTGGTTACACACAGACGCGCGACAAAAAGTTCTTAGTTCGCAAACCCTGTTTTGACGCCCCTGCGTTCTGGGACGAAATCACAAAGTATCTGACCAGCATGGCACAGCGCTATGCGCCGCATCGCCCGCTGTTTTACAACCTTCAGGACGAACCATCAATTGGCGCTTTTGCGTCGCCGATGGATTATTGCTTTTGCGAGCATACGCTGAGGGCGTTTCGTGAGTGGCTAAAAGGGCGGTATGGTTCGCTTGGTGCGTTGAATCGCGAGTGGGAGACTAATTTCGCTTCGTGGGACGAGGTTGTGCCAATGACAACTTACGAAATCAAAGCGAGGGAGCGCGAGGCTTTGAAATTGGGGCGGCTTGAAAACTATGCCCCTTGGGCTGACCATCGTGAGTTCATGGACTTTTCGTTTGCTCAAGCAATCGCAAGGATGCGCCAAATCATCCGCCAAGTTGATAAAGATGCATTGGTTGGCTTGGAAGGAACGCAAATGCCAAGTGCATGGGGCGGCTACGATTTGTGGCGCCTGTCGCAAATAATTGATTGGGTTGAGCCTTATGACATTTGCAACAGCCGAGAAATCTTCCGCTCGTTCATGCCGAATGGGTCGCCAATTCTGGCGACGGTTTTCGGGACAGATTACAACCGAATTAGATTGCGCCTTTGGCGATTGCTACTTCATGGCGATAAAGGTTGCATAGTTTGGGATGATGAAAAAAGCAGGTGTATTGACAAAAGCGCCCCTGATTTGCCACCAACCGAACGGGGCAAGCAGTTGGCAGCCATCTTCAAAGAAATCAAAGCCGTCGCGCCGCTGCTCTTCCAAGTTGAGCCAATTGTTGACCCAATCGCAATTCACTACTCGCAGGCTAGCATTCGTGCTCACTGGATGTTTGATTCAAGGGAAGATGGTGACACTTGGCCAAGACGCTTCTCGTCCTATGAAGCCATTCACTCCCGGTTAGCAAAAGCCAGAGATGCGTTTGTGAGGCTTGTTGAAGATTTGGGCTTTCAGTTTGAGTTCGTCTCATACGAGCAGGTTGAGCTTGGCGAGTTGACTCGGCGCAAATTTAAGGTTCTGATTCTGCCGCAATCCGTCGCTATGTCGGAGAAGGAGTGCGAGCAAGTCAAAGCGTTTGTTCGCGCAGGCGGAGTTGCCATCGCTGACAACATGACTGCGACAATGGACGAACATTGCAAAAGGCTTCCTCAAGGGCAGTTGGATGACTTATTTGGCATTAACCGAAAAAGCGTTGGTTGGTCACCAAAGCCAAGTGGTGGTGAAATTTTGCTTGCACAGGATGAGCCATTGGCAATTTACGAGCCTGACATTTCTATCACGACGGGCAAGCCGATGCTTCAAGCTAAAACACCCGCAGTCATCATCAACCGCTACGGCAAAGGTTTTGCGGTGTATCTCAACTTAGACATGCGTGACTACGGCAGATTGCGTCTTTCTCCGCCAAAGGGCAAAGCATATCGCGAATTGATGCAAAGGTTGCTTAAGATGGCCGGCTTGGAAGCACCAGTTAAAGTTGCGAATGCTGATACGGGTCAAGAAGTCGCTTGTGTTGAAGTTTGGCGATACAGTGGAAAAGACTCCGAATTTGTCGCACTAATTCGCAACCATGAGTTTCGCGCCGATGAATTGCGCTCCGTTGGTTACCCAACGAACGAAGCGATAGAGAAAGCCGAAAAAGTTCGCATCATCTTCACGAACAAAGCCCACATACGCAATGTAATCACTGGTCAAGACTACGGCGTGACAATACAAGTGACTGCTATACTTGAACCTTGGGCGCCTCTGATTTTTGAGCTGCGCTAATAGTCATTGTTCGCAGCGGGCGCGAATGGAAGTGGAGTGGCGTCAGTCGTTCATAGTGACCTATTCAAATTTAGACACCGCTGCTGTCACTCTCAAATTTAGAGGTGAGAAGAATGGTGCAAATTGTGACAAGGATGCTTCATTTCGGGCTACCTACAACGCTGACATTTGTGACAATTTGCGCAATCGCTTATGATAGCGGTGATGAGCAAAATATTTCGTTTGGGAGCATACTTTTGGGGAATTTCAGGTGGATTTGCAGTCCGCCACTTATTTCGCCTATGCAGCGTCCAGACGACTTCTTTTACTCCGTCAAAGATCCTTCAATCGTCTTCTACAATGGGCGATGGCACTTATTTTGCACAGTTAGGGGCAAAAAACGCTCACATCAGATTGAATACATCTCATTTACCGATTTTGAGAATGCAGCCAACGCAGAAAGGCATATGCTGCGAATAACTGACGGCTATTTCTGTGCACCACAGGTTTTTTATTTTACACCACACAAAAAGTGGTATCTAATTTTCCAAATTATTGACCAAACTCGCAAGCCAGCCCTTCAACCAGCATACTCAACGAATGATGATATTGCAAATCCACACGGTTGGACTAAGCCGAGACTGCTTTTCACGGAACAGCCAAAGAATGTGGAACGGTGGATTGATTTTTGGGTCATTTGTGACGAGAATAGTGCACACCTTTTCTTCACATCGCTTGATGGCAGAATGTGGCGCTCTGAGACAAAACTATCGTCATTTCCTGATGGCTGGAGCGAGCCCAAAGTAGTGTTGGTAGGCGATATATTTGAAGCAAGCCACACATACAGGTTGAGAGGGTTGAACACATATTTTACGATAATTGAGGCGCAAGGACCAAATGGCAGAAGATACTATAAGGCTTACATCGCTGAATCGCTTGATGGCAAATGGAAAGCAATTGCCGATACATACGAAAAGCCATTTGCAAGCCCAGTAAATGTGCAATTTTTTGGGGAAAATTGGACGGACTCATTTAGCCATGGTGAATTGATTCGGGCAGGTTACGATGAGCGCATGGAAGTAGACCCAGCAAGTATTCGTTTCCTTTTTCAGGGTGTTTCAGACAAGGAAAGGGTGGGCAAAAGCTACGGCGAAATACCATGGCGGTTGGGCTTATTAACCATGCTCAGTAAGTGAACATTTGTGATGTGAACACTTGAACACAACATGTATGAGAAGCTGTTTGTGTTAGGAGTCACGCAATTAGCTTGTTTTTATCCGGGCGGACGACGACAAAAATGACAAAAACGAATGCTGCAAACGACATAAATGATGATGTGCAGAAGAGGCTTTAGCTCAGAATGAAAGGTTTTCGTAGCTTATAAGAGGGCTTTTGCGGGCTAAATCCGCCACAATTTTGGAAATTTCAAAAGGGTCGCCAAAATCTGGCATCTCTATCAGCTTAACGGCTGCCCGCATCGTTCGTTTTTCTACCGTTTTTCGGCAGACTGTCGTCTGCCACTACAAAACAGCACCAATTGCGTAGCCTCCATACTAATTTCATTTTTCGCTATGCGCTTTGCTGCCAGTCAAGTATCACAATGCCAGTCTGACCTCTTTCCTTCACCAACAGCTCATAAGCCTTTGGCGCATCGCCCCATTTGAAACGGTGCGTTATGAGTTGAGTTGTAGCCACCTCGCTTCGCCTGATTAATTCAAAAAATACCTCAACATTACGCCTTTGTGTCCATGGGTCATCCGGATTTTCATGTGGCGGATGTGAGCTGTTATGTGCACCAATGATGCTTATGCTTGTCCAGTTGCACCAGTCATGGAAATCAAATTCTGTTTTGCCTCTTGGACTGCTGAGAATAATCAACCGACCTTGCTTTCGCAGTAGTTTAACCTCGTCCAATATTGCCCTTGGGTTACCCGTCACCTCAAAAATAACATCTGCCATCCTTCCCTTCGTCAATTCCGCAACCTTGTCGGTAAGGTTTTCATCAGCCCCATCAAATGCCATATCAACGGCTTTGACTCGTTCGGCTAAGCTTCGGCGATTCTCAAGCAAATCAACTCCAATTACAGGACGAGCACCGCAAAGGTAAGCAAATTGTGCAGCCCAAATTCCAATTGGACCAAGCCCGAAGACAATGGCGCACTCGCCAAGTTGCACCTTAGCTTTGCGAACGCCGTTAAGCGAAATTACAGCAAGCGAAAACAGCACTGCTGATTCGTCCAAAATATCATCGGGGACTTTGACGAAAAATTCTCCCGCACGATAGATCACAAATTGTGAGTGATTTTTCCACCCAACGACCCTATCGCCAACTTGAACACCATCAACTCCATCTCCAACCGCAATCACTTCGCCAAGGTGACTATAGCCGAGTTTCAAAGGGTAGCGTGCAAGTCTTGCCCAGACGCTATCTGGCTCAAAGTCGCCAGTTACAAGCGTCATTTCTGTGCCTGTGCTTATGGCAGTAAGTTTGGCACGCACAAGAAACATGCTGTGACCAAGTTCAGGTAGTGGTTCCTCACGGATTATAACCTCGTTTGGTCTCTCACAAACGACAGTGTGAGTGTGCGTCATTTCCTCTCACCCCCCTCTGAGTTTGTGACGAACTATTCAGCTCAAGACCACCGCCACTACTTGCCACGAGGTGAATTAGCACTAACCCATTTACAGTTTGCTAAAAAGTCGTGTTGAAATGTTTCTCAATTGCCTTATTTTCTCGTCTTTATTTGGCTTCGTCAAACTCGCAGGAAGGACACAAATATGCCGCTACTTGGCAGTCAAATCTAACTTGCACACCCAAAAATCGGAAGCGACAATCACTTGCCCATTGTTAACTCTTAGGAGCCGAATTTCTTCTCGCTGCCCTCTAAATGGATCAATCCATTCTGCTTTAGCAGTAACGCTGCCTGTTTCCAGATTCACTGCCAAGAGTTGAGAATCCTCGCCGGGATGAAACGAATGGTTACTGCTCACGCAGTAGAAAACAAATTTGCCAGCAAATGCGATTTGGTAGTTATGACCACAGCAATGAGCCTGTGAAATTTCTGTCTTGACTTCCCATTTCGCCTTCCCGCTTTTGGCATCAACGGCAATTAGCCTTTCTGTCCCATTCTCAGCGCCGATTAAAAACAGACCGTTTCTTTGACCGACGATACTTGCTTCCTTATAGCGTTTTAGCCACTGTTTTACGCAATTTGGGATTTCTTCACCCTTTTGCCTTTTGACCTCAGGCGGGCGCTCCGTTGGTTTGCCGTCTTTTAGCGAGAACCAACGAGTGTAGGCAGGTCTATCTTCATAAGGGTTTATGAAGACTTGTAGCAAGTGGTCAATCACTTTGCTATCAATATACGCTTTTTCTTCATGGATTTCCCACAAGACCCGTTTGTCTTTCGGTTCAAAACAAAGGATACCACTTCTGTGACCGACAAAGACAACTTGTTCGCCTTTTTCTATCCTCCAAATTGGAAAGCCAAAGTCATACTTCCACAGCAGTTTACCCGTTTGAGAGTCCAAAGCGTTTATTTGCCCAACACTTGTTGCAATGACCCAAACCTCATTGCCCATCGTTAACAACTCCCAAACGATGCTTTCCCCCTTCTCCCAAACTGGATTGGGAATGGTGCAAGTCCAAAGCGTTGAGCCGTCATCCATCCTGAAAGCCTCAACCTGTGCGTATTGGCGTGACCAAAGTGCACCTTTTACGGGTTTGTCAACACTTAGTAGGCAAATTGCATTGTTATCCGAAAAAGTTACAACTTCCCCGACTTTTACCCAACGAACTTGAAATCCCTCCAATTTGGCTGATTTGAAGAAAATCCTTTTTACTACAAAAATCTTGACCGAAGTAGGCACCACAGACCATGCAGTGTCTCCCACTAAGGGAAGCCTGAATATGCTCACCCTGCTCCATGGATACATGACGCTTACAAAACCAATGACGGCAATAAGGCACAGCGTAACCGCTGCAAGTATCAAGGTGACTCGCTTCAACCTTTTCATCGCCATCGCCTCCATAATCAGTTGGCTCGGCAGGAGCCTCGCCCTCCCATCACACTCATTTTGGCAAAGTTCGTAGCAAGTCAGAAAGCGATAGTAAAGTGGCATCCTAACTCGTCCCCAGTCTTCCATCCCCCGTCCCGTCTTTGACGGCACTCCACTTCGTTTCGTGCCTCAATACGAACTTCTTTGAACCACGACAAAGTTATTGCCCTCGTAAATTTCGGCGATGAGGTTTTCTGGGTCAACGATAACTTGTAGAGGCTTCAAAGCCGTTGGCGGCAAAAGCAAACGGGCGATGTGAACTTTGGGTTGCAAATCCAAAGGGGCTTTCAATGCCGGCACTTCCGCCTTGATAACCCCGCGACCAGTTCGGTCGCGGAGTAGTATCGTCGTTTTGGGTGCATCGGCACTGCCAATGTTGTGAACTGGCACGACCAGCCAATTGCCCTCAACCCTAACCTCTTGAGCCGAAATCGCCAAGTCAGGGCGCGGGAACAAAGGCGGCATCGCAGCAATCTGTTCCGCCTCAACGACCGCAATTTGTTTCGGTGGCAAGGTCAACCCAATTTTTTCGCCCCTTTGAAGTTCAACTTCGCTTGTTGTCAATATCGTGTCAATTTCGTCAT
>JANXAS010000032.1 GCA_025062195.1 Armatimonadota bacterium | reverse complement strand
AGCGAAGTGGCGTCATAAATTGCCCATTGTTCCGTGTCCCATGCCCCATGTTCCATTTTTAACGGCGCTACGCTTTGCTCCATGCCTTACTGCGAACAAACGGCAGGTTTGTAGTTAGCCACGAAGCGATAGCGAAGTGGCGTCATAAATTGCCCATTGTTCCGTGTCCCATGCCCCATGTTCCATTTTTAACGGCGCTACGCTTTGTTCCGTGCCTTACTACGAGCTAACAAAATTTTGAGCGAAGAGTGAACCACGAATTATTTGAAAAAGCCGTATGGGAAGGTGAACCTACCCGGAAAAACGCGGAGTATTTGACAAACCGCAACGGGCAGTCAAAGTTTGCCGGAAAAAACTTGCGTTCAAATTTCACCCGCCCTGCAATGTATTGGCAAAGCCTGCCGGAAATTTGCGATTGGATTTCGTCTACCCTTATAGTCGTTGTCCATAAGTGGCAAAGCTAATTTGGTTGACAAAATCGTTAACCTTGTCAGCGGTTGGGCATGTCCTTCGCCGTCGTTTGTGAGCATAGTCTATGTGAACTACCTCGTTAAAAAGCGGAAAGCGAATAGGAGTAGCGAATGGTGGGTGGTGGAAACATGATATGCCTATATGCCTTCATAGAACATTTGCCGACTTACAAATTAACGCCATTGCTCTTCACTCAAAAGCTTGTTGGTTCGCAGTAAGACACAGAGCAATGCGTAGTGCCGTCAAAGAAAGTGAGTGTGGGGTGCAAAGCGCGAGCGAAAATGATAACATTGCGCTTTACACTAATTTAACACCACCTCACTTCGTGGCTAAATACGAACCTGACCAGCAAAGTTTGTAGTAAAGAACGAACGCCATAGTATGTGAAGGTGATGAGAGCATGCTTTTAGCTTTAAACTGGTGCTGTCGCAATTTGAAGTTCAACCTTGTCTTCTCCGCCACAGCATTGCTGTTTGGCTTCTGGTCATCACAAGGCATGTCGCAGCAGGATAGGTATGCCGATGTTATAATTGCACCGTTCACATTTGACTTCGATGCATCGCCTTGGAATGAGGGGCTCACAAAGCTCGTTGAAGATGAACTTTCACTAGCAGGCTTATCGCTCATATCGCACGAACAGGTTGAACAAGAGTTGGCGTTGATGCGCGCAACCCCACCGCTCTCAAGGGGGCAGCTTGCAGAACTCTCCAAAAGGTTGAGGGTCGGAGCGTGCGTGGATGTCATTGGCTCATTGCAAAGTGTAAGTTCATCAAAATGGCGTTTGATTGTTTGTGCTCGGTGGCTTGATGCCGACTTTTGCCTGTTCACTCGCGGTGGTGTCTCCAGATGCTATGTTGAGGATGCAAAGGGCTTCACCTCATCCGTTGAGCCCCCGGATGTTCTCAAGAAAGCCGTTAAGGAAGCCATCGCAATGATGCTTCGCAGTCAACCTGTCCGTTCGCAAGTTCAATTGCAACTTCCGAGTGGCGCAGTCCACATTATGGGTGGAAAGCGTGCTGGCTGGAAGAGGGGAATGGAGGTGGCTATATGCCGCCGCACATACAATCGTGAGCTTCGCAAAGTTGAGTGGCAGGTTGTTGGGTTTGCCCAGATAACAGCTGTGGAGACATTGCATGCAGTTGCGCGCCCAATCAAAGAGCGCTTCTCAACACGCAATCCTGACGAGGCTATTTCACTATTCATTGTCCCAAAGGAGCTTTCACACTTGGTTAAGTGAGGCTGTAAGGAAAGAGTCGTGGCTTAAGCCCAACGATTTGTAAATGGAGCAATGTTAAATTAAGCAGTGTTAGAAGCAACTTAGGATGCGAGAAAAGGTCGGTGTTAAAGCCACACCTAACGGCAGGAAGGTGGTAAGGTGTGCTTCGTGCGATTATCTTTGATTGTGATGGTGTTCTTGCCGACACGGAACGCATTCACTGGCAAGCGTTTAATGAAGTGCTCTCAAAACTTGGCTTGCACATGAGTTGGGACAGCTATGTTGAGCGCTACTTGGCGTATGATGACCCAACTTGCTTTCGCGCCTTCTTAAACGACATTGGATGCCAGCACGATGATTCGCTCATTGAGGAGTTTGTGCGTCAGAAAAGGCGCCTGTTAAGTGAGCGTTCTGGTAGCCTTGTTTTAACGGCTTATCCTGGAGTGGTTGAGTTTGTGACCGAGGCATCAAAGCACTATTATCTTGCTGTCGCATCGGGTGCTGCACGAGATGAGATATTAATGGTGCTGAATGCGCTCGGCATTGCCGAGCTTTTCAAAGTCATTGTCTCGTCCGAAGATGTCACTTATGGTAAGCCTAATCCAGAGCCATTCATAAAAGCTATGGAACGACTTAACGATGTGCTAAATCTGAATCCGCCATTGAAGCCAAATGAGTGCGTTGCGGTTGAGGATTCAATTCACGGTGTGCGTTCCGCTAAGGCAGCAAATATGTGGTGCCTTGCTGTGACAAACACATACCCAAGGGAGTTGTTGAGTGAGGCTGACTTTGTGGTTGATAAGTTGGATGTGAGCTTAATTGAGAAATTAAAGGAGCACATTGAGCGGTGAAGGCTTATGCGTTTGCCAATTCGCCCATACATGGGACGCATAATTACGGTTACGCCCAACCCAGCGCTTGATAAGACACTTGTCGTTGACGAGTTTGTTGAAAGGGGTGTGTTGCGGGTCCGTGAGGTTTATCAATATCCCTCGGGTAAGGGTCTGAATGTCTCAAGGGCTATAATGCGCCTTGGCGGCAAATCCATCGCAACTGGCTTCCTTGGAGGACCAATTGGGAATTGGGTTGAAGAGAGTTTGGCGGCTGAGGGTATAGAATGTGATTTTGTCTTTGTTAGGGCATGCACACGGACTTCAACGACAGTAAGGTGCGATGCTCAGGGGATTGAAGTTCACCTTGTTGAGCCTGGAGAACAAATTAAACACGAAGAGGTTGAAATGCTTTTGGAAAAGCTTGCATCACTCGCCCGTGAGAACGATATCTTTGTCTTCTGTGGTAGCTTACCACCGGGCGTTATGGATGACTTTTACAGGCGATGCATTGAATGCGTTCAATCAAAGTGTGCTATAGCACTATTGGATGCCTCCGGAAAACCCCTATCTGTGGCATTACGCTCGTTGCCATTCCTTGTGAAACCAAACGAGGAAGAGTTGGGCGAGACGTTCGGAATCAAATTCCAAGACGACTCGCAAATTGTGATGGCGATTGAAGAGTTGCTATCCTGCGGCATAGGATGCGCCATTATCTCGCAGGGTGAGCGCGGCGCTATTGGTGGGTGTGAGGATGGCATTTGGCGTGCTGTGCCACCAAGTGTGAATGTCGTTAACACCATCGGCAGCGGTGATGCTATGCTTGGTGGGATTGCATATGCGCTTTGGAGTGGCATGAGCTTTGAAGAGATGCTCCAGTTGAGTGTAGCGGCGGGGACAGCAAATGTCCTCGTTGACGGGCCTTGCTATTTTGATCGTGAAGCGGTCTTTGAGATTTATGGTGCAGTCAAACTTGAACGGATTGCATAAGTGGGGGCGGACGATATTCCGCCGGATAAATACTGGCAACACAGATGTTGCGTGTAGCCTAACTGTTGTCCATACATTCAACTGCATAACTCCTAATGGATAAACCTCTGACACTGCATCCGCTTATACGCCACTTAGTTTTTGGAAGTGAGTTTGAACTTATTGCCCTTTCGGCGGCTTATGAGAAGTGTATCGCCCTTTACTTCAAAGTTTGTTGTTGCTTTACTCCATGCCACTGGCTTTTGCCAGTGGTTGATGACGAATTTACAAGCGCCGAATTTATTCGGCGAAGAAATTACACCGTCTAAATACGGCGCTAAAAAATTCGTCAGCTACTATGGGCTAAAGCCCATAGCATGGCTGGGAAAATGGTCACCACCAACATTTGTAGTGAAGAGCGAAGTGCGTTTTAAGTGCACCATCGTTTTTTCTCCCGCCAATTGACAGCTGCAGCTGGGCTTTAAATTGCAGTGGTTGAAATCTTTGCGAGCGCCTCATCAACCCCCTCTGGGTCCTCAACTTGTATGACATTGGCATTTGGTAGCGTCTGCAAGATGAGCTGTGAGAGAACTTTCCTTGGTCCAACTTCAACGAACCACTTAACGCCACTATCCCAGAGCCATTGAATGCTTTCAACCCATCGGACTGGCGATACCAGTTGCATTGCTAACAGACGACGAAGTTCCGATGCTTGAGTTACTGGTCTTGCTGTGACATTGGCTACAAGCGGTATATTGGCGTCTTGCATTTGAGCGCTCTCCAAAGCTTCTTCAAGGTGAGCAGCTACAGGTTGCATTAGGGGCGAATGAAATCCGCCGCTAACACGGAGCATGACGGCTCTCTGGATGCCAAAATCCCGTGCGAGTCTTGCCGCCTCTTCAACTGCGTTCACTTCGCCCGAGATAACGATTTGTGAGGGGCTGTTGTAATTGGCTATGACTATGATGCCCTTATCTTTAACGCGCTCGCAAAGTGCCATAACCTGCTCATGGCTGCCGCCAATTAGCGCAGCCATCGCTCCCTTCGGGGCTGAGTTCATAAGTTCGGCGCGCCTAAGCACAAGCCTCAAACCAGTTTCAAAATCATAGAACCCGGCGCACATAGCGGCACTCCACTCGCCAAGGCTGTGTCCTGCAACATAACTTGGCTTTAACCCATTGCGTAACAGGACCGTATAGACAGCGCAGCTTACAAGGTAAATGCACGGCTGCGCATTCAATGTTAGCGTTAGTTCTTCCATTGAACCTTCAAAGCAGAGCCTTGTAAGGCTTCTGTTTGCGATCTCGTCGGCAAGTGAAAACAACTGGCGCACCTCATCAAATGCCTCATAAAGTGTCTTTCCCATCCCGACATATTGCGAGCCCTGTCCCGGAAATACGAATGCCAAATGCTCCATCTTATCAATCACCACCTCAGGACACAAGATGCCCAGCTCAATCCGCCACCAAAGCTTGTGCACACAACTATGTCGCCGCGCTTTATCCTTCCGAGCTTGTCAGCTTCTGCCAGTGCAATCGGTATTGATGCGGCTGATGTGTTGCCATACTTTTCCACATTGGTGAATATACGCTCAATCGGTATTTGAAGGCGTTCCGCTGCGGCTCGCACAATTCTCATGTTGGCTTGGTGGGGCACAAATAAGCTCACATGTTCCACATCAAGCCCGCAGGCTTGCAAGGCGCGCCTCGTTGAGTCGCTCATTGCTCTGACAGCAAATTTAAAGACTTCACTCCCATTCATGGTTAGCGAGTGCGCTTCCTCAAGGACAGTCATGAGTGACGCTGGGCGGTGTGAGCCACCAGCTTCAATTCTCAACAGCTTGCTTAATGAGCCATCCGAACCGATGTCAAATCCGAGCAGACCATAATCATCATCAATTTGTGAAATGACCGCAGCACCAGCTCCGTCACCGAACAGGACACATGTGTGCCTATCTCGCCAGTTGATGAATTTTGAGAGGACATCGGCGCCGATCACAAGGACATTGTCAAATGCACCATATGAGACCATCTGCGAGGCTATGACAAGCCCGTAGACAAAGCCTGTGCAACCAACGAGCAGATCAAATGCCGCAGCACCGGTTGCGCCAATTGCGTCCTGAATTAAACACGCCGTTGCTGGAAAGAAGTAATCTGGGGTAATGGTGGCGGTAATTATGCACTGCACATCGGTTGGGTTTATGCCGGCGTCCTTTATGGCTTCAATTGCGGCGCGTGTTCCCAATGTAGCTGCTGTTTCATCCTTTGAGGCAATTCTCCTTTCACGAATGCCAGTTCGCTCAAGTATCCACTGGTCGCTTGTCTCAACGAGCTTCTCAAGGTCGGCATTCGTAAGTATGCGTTCCGGCAAGTATGCGCCAATTCCTTTCACACCGGCTGCCCTCAGTTTGCTACCCCTCATCTGAGCCTCACCCAAGTTCGCATGATGAGGTAAAGTGAGCGTCTTTAGTGGTGCAAGTTAATGGCGGACACAGCTTATCCGTTTTTTGAGCATATCTAATTTGCCACCGTCTCCGCCTTAAGCTTGCCCATTGCCCACTGCGTATACGGATTTCACACGGTTTGGTTATAAGCGCAAGCCATCGGTATTGAATTTGCGTTAGCGATTCTTTTGGCGGTGCGCCTCTTTCTGTAAATCAACTCCACCTGTGCAGCTCACAGTGAAAAGTCGGTTGATGCTGTCTGTTGCGCTCATTCAACGCCCAGTTTATTAATCCGCCTCTGAATAGCCATCTCATAGATGCGTTCGTATTCGCTTGCCGAATGCTTCCATGAGTAATCGCAGCCCATTGCATTCAGCATAGCCTTGCGCCACAGCTGTGGCTTGTTATTGTAAATTGATAGCGCTTTCTCAATCGCACTTAACATCTCTCTCGCTTCAAACTTGTGGAAGCCAAAGCCATTGCCAGTCTCCTCGTCTACTTCCTTCACCGTGTCTATGAGACCGCCAGTGTAGTGCACAATTGGCAGTGTCCCGTAGCGAAGGCTTATCATTTGTCCAAGACCGCATGGTTCATACCTTGACGGCATAAGGAACATATCAGAGCCAGCATAGATCAGGTGAGCCAATGGCTCATCGTAGACGCCGATGCGTGCGCCCACCTTTGTTGGGTAGGCTTTTGCAAGGTCAATGAATGCGCTTTCGTATCTCTCCTCGCCGGCACCGAGTATGACTAACTGTAAATCGTGCTTTGATAGCAATTCATCGGCAGCCTCAATCAGCAGGTCAAACCCTTTCTGCCATGCCAGCCTTGAGACTATGCCTATAACAGGCTTTTGCTCATCAACCGGCAAGCCGAGTTGCTCCTGTAGGTGAGCCTTGTTTTTTCGCTTCATATCAACAGTTGAAGCATCGTAATTTACAGGTATCATTTTGTCCGTCTTCGGATTCCAAAAGTCATAGTCAACTCCGTTTAGTATTCCCACAAGCTCGTTTGAGCGAGTTGAGAGTAAACCATGAAAGCCCTCCCCAAACTCTTTCGTCTGTATCTCCTGAGCATACCTTGGGCTAACAGTTGTGAGCATGTCCGAGTAATACAGCCCAGCCTTCATGAATGAGAAGTGACCATAGAATTCAACGCCCTCAATACTGAATGTCTCCCATGGCAACCCAACATCGCTCAGCAATGCTGGAGTGAAGTTCCCCTGATAGCCCAGATTGTGTATGGTGAAAACGGTAGCGGTGCGCAAGAAGAAGCCGTCGTGCAAATTCGTCGTATTAAGGTATGCAGGGACAAGACCGGTTTGCCAGTCGTTACAGTGAATGACATCCGGCTGAAAGCAAATTGCCTTTGACAGCTCAAGCGCTGTGCGACACAGCAGGGCGAACCTTAAGGCATCGTCGTGATAGCCATACAGGTGCGGGCGGTGATAAAAGGCGGGGTAGTCAAGAAGGTATAGCTCAATGCCAGTAATAGCGTAGCACCGCTCAATGCCGACTTTGTAAACTGTGTTTCCGAGCCTGACGGGGAAGGATTTAAAGACAACCCTTGTGCGCCATTTGCCCCTCTCAATTGCTTCATATTTTGGCAGCAGCGCACAGACATCGTGTTTCAACTCTTTCAAAGCCTTCGGTAGCGCTCCGGCAACATCTGCAAGCCCGCCCGTCTTAACAAGTGGCATCATCTCAGAGGCGAGGTAAAGTATGCGGCGTTTTTCTGCGCGCCCTTCATGTTGCTTACTACGAACCATTTCGCTCACCAACTTTCTGTTTTTAAGTTGCGCTACAATTTTGAGTTCGCCGTGAGTCAGTTCTCACCGGGATGCAGACAAACTTTACCATGAGTGTAACGCAATGAAGCCGTGCATGATTAAGCAGTCAATTGGCTTTGAAATGTCATAGCTTGCAACTCTGTGCATACTATACTTAGGTCTGATGGGAGCTCGTGTTCACGGGCGAAAGCGATTTTCGGCAGTTGTTGATAGCTGCCTTTTAACTTGTCTTTCGGATGTGGTTTGTTTGCTCGTGATAAGGTGGGCGGCAAGCCATCGCGCTATTGAAGCCAAGTGAGCAATATGAAGCGCAGTATGAAGCTGAGAGTGTGGTGATGTAGCTTTGCTGTTTGAACGTCTTCCAGAGGATAAGGAAAAAGAGGTGATTGAACGCATCGCAAGAAAGATTGTGAGCTATGGTTTGGAAGTGCCAGCTGTGCTTTTCCTTGAGCTTCATAAACCGCTTGCAAATATTGTGGGGCACAGTTTGCTTTTTGCCTTTCCATTCCTTGCTCCCTTTCTTGGCGTTAATGCGTTGCACGAAGCTGGAGCTATATTGAGCACGGGTGAAGGCATTGAAGCGCTCATAAGACGAATTGAGGAACTCGCTGCAGAAAAATCTTCGGGCAATAAAAGTGGCGCAAATTGAGTGATGAAGGGGCACACTTGTTTTTGGTGTGCGTATTAAGCAAACGCATTTTGTGTGATGGGTTTCACCCATCCAATCAATTTGAGCCGTGGGCAGAAAGGTTTTTAGTGTAAAAAGATATGTGAGCGCGATTTCGCCGGCTGTTTGCATTATAGTTTCGGCGAGGGCAAATCTAACAAAGGTGGGTAAAGGTGATGGAGCACGCCCAACTTATACACCTGTTTGTTGTGAGCGCTGTCTCTTTGCTCATCCTTTACGGGATACTTTCATCCATGCGCGGCAGGAAACTTTTCATTCGCCGTTTGCCGGGTATTGATGCGATTGAGGAGGCAGTTGGAAGAGCTACTGAGATGGGACGCCCAATGCTTTTCTCTGTAGGACTTGGTGGAGTTGAGGTTGAAACATTTCAGGCACTCGCAATTGCTGGGCATGTGGCGAGGCTTGCCGGACGATACAGAAACAGGGTCATAGTGCCGGTCATTGATACGGTTGTATACACGATCGCCGAAGAGGTGCTCAAGGAAGCGTATGCCGAAGCTGGTCACCCAGATGCGTTTAGGCGCGAGGATGTGCGTTTCCTTTCCGGGAGCCAGTTTGCATACGCATCCGGCGTCATCGGGATAATGAACCGAGAGAAGGTTGCTGCCAATTTCTTCTTTGGACCGTTCGCGGCAGAGTCGCTCATACTTGCCGAGACTGGACAATCACTTGGTGCGATACAGATTGCTGGAACTGCATCAACTCTTCAGGTGCCTTTCTTCATTGCTGCATGTGATTACACGATCATCGGCGAGGAATTTTATGCAGCTTCAGCATACCTGTCACGAGACCCGATACACCTTGGCAGCGTTGTTGGTCAGGACTATTCAAAGATACTGCTTGCTGCGTTTACACTCTCTGGGATGACCATCGCCACGCTTTCGCAATACTGGACTGAATTAAACGGCTTGCTCAAGTTCCTTACCGGCGGGCAATGAGCGGCTTTGCAATTAGGGATTGCGCAGCTTGAGTATAGCGGCGGCTTTGCAGCTTTTAAGTTGTCTGAGTTATTCGTATCTTTCGTTTTTGATTTTGCTGGGCGGACTCCCGTTTGCCAGTGCAAAATAAAATCAACAGCGTAAGTTTTTAACGGCATCGGCAGCGTTGCCATTCGCCTGTGACGGTGATTTAAAAAACCATCGGGGGATAAGCCCCGAGAGTCAAAACAATGCCAACTGAGCAAGTCCTAACCGTTTCAAAAGACCTATGTATCATTGGCACTGTGCTTTGAGGCAATCAACATTGCTGCATGCTTGCGTTTCAAAAGACCTATGTATCGTTGGCGCCCTGTCAAAGCATAGTTCGTAGTGAGCCGCGAGGCGGTATTTATAGTTGCGTCTTTAATAGCGCTCCGCTTCGTGCCTTGCTACAAGCATCTTTGAGCTGTGCTCAAAAAGTTGCTGGCGCATAGTCATCAATGCCATTTGCTTTAGCCATCGGATGACGCAGTGGCGAATGAAAGAATGAAATGCGTCCGAAATTTTGTGGGTGGACTTTGCCCATTGTTGCGTTGTTTGCCTTTAAGTCAAGTTGAGCACAAATTCATTTGGCAATTTAGCTGGTGAGGCTGCTGACGAGCTGGAAATATTTGCGTTGTTTGCAGTGCTCACAATTCGCAGCGAACAGTAAGGGGTGGTAGGTGTGTTTCCGCCTGTTGAAAGCATGGCGTTAAACATTGCACTTATGGCAATCGCAGTTTGCGTTAGCGTTATCCTTCTCACAATCATGCACAACATGACGCCTTCTTTGCGCATGAAGGTCATAGTTTTCGTCACATTCATCGCTGGCTTGTATTACCCACTTGAGTTCTTTATCCCTGATGGCACTGCTCTAACCCCATTTCGCAACCGTTTTCTTACTCCATGGTTGAATCCACTTGGTGATGCTGTGGGTGTGATGGCTGCCTTTACAGTCGGACTTGGTATAATGAACCTTTGCATTGTGCATGCAAGGAATATCGCTCAAAAAAGGGAGGGTTGGGGAAACAGCATTGCCTTCTTTGTCAGTATGGTGCTCATGTTTGTTGTGACGATGGTCAACCGCTACGCTCCAACACTTTTTTCTGGCGATGTTCCTGAAGGTCGTATGGGGCTATTTCCGGCGGCATTCAAAGTCCTATTTGAGGGCGCATACACTGCGCTAAATGCTACAGTCTTTTCGCTACTTGCCTTCTTCATCACATCGGCTGCCTACAGGGCGTTTCGCATACGCACCGCTGAAGCTGCTTTGCTCATGGCTGGTGCACTCATAGTCATGCTCGGGCAAGTTCCGGTTGGAATGTGGTTGACGCACTGGATACCGGATGATAGCGTTTTTAGGTTTCTCAGGTTTGAAGTCCTTTCAGAATGGCTATTGTCAAACATTAACATGCCAGCTCAGCGTGGCATTCTCTTTGGTGTTTGGGTTGGGGCGCTTGCAATGGCATTGCGCATTTGGCTCAGCCTCGAAAGGGGCGGATATTTTGGAAGGCAATTTTAGTGGCCATAAATGGTGCATATCTTGCGTGTGCGGATACCATGCTTTCAGGATAGGTGAAGCAGCATGAACATCGGGCGGTTAATATCGTTCATGTTCGTTATATTTGCCCGTTTTCAGCAGGTTGATAGGCGTATCATATACATGCTTGTCTGGCTTTTGATAGGCTTTCCCATAATTGCGCCATACATTGGCATAAATTTGCCCATACTTCCAATGTATCCTACAAGGGCTGCGCGCTCATTCTTTGAAACAGTTGAGAGTGTGCCCAATGATAAGGTTGTGTTAGTGGCTTGCGATTTTGATCCGGGCACACTCGGTGAGAATGGACCTCAGTGTAGGGCTGTAATAGAGCATTTGATGCGTTGCCGTAAGAAGTTCATCATTATGGGGCTTGATCAGGTTGGTCCAACTATTGCTCAGGCGTATGCAGAAGAGCTCGGAAAGAAGTATGGATATCGTTATGGAATTGATTTTTGCAATTTTGGTTGGATAACCGGCGGGCAAATGTTTCTTGAAAGGATGTGCCGTGACATTCACGCTGCAGTCAGGCAGGACAAAATGGGCACGCCAATTAACGAAATCCCAATGATGAGGAATGTTCGTTCCGCAAAGGATATTGGGCTTGTTGCCGAGTTTACCGGCGCTGGTCTATTGCCGCTATACATTGCCACATTCCATGCCCAATTTGGTGTAAAACTCGCACAAGGATGCACTGGCATTATTGGACCCGAACAATTCCCATACTTGGACACCGGTCAGCTTTCCGGTTTACTTGTTGGGCTGAAAGGCGCCGCTGAGTATGAAGAGATGCTGAAAATAGCAAGTGGTGGTAAAAGGGCTATGCTGCCTCAATCTGCCGGTCATTTGCTGATAATCATCCTTGTAGCCCTCGGTAATCTCGGAATGTGGGCTGCAAAAAGAGTAGGAAGAGAGGGTTGAAGGTATGAGCATAGACGAACGCACCGTTGAAATAATCACATACTTTGTGGCAGCTGCATGCACACTTGGGATTTACACAATCTTATACCGTGAAAATAGGCTATTTAGGCTGTTTGAGCACATATTTATTGGTGTGGCTGCTGGATACGGTCTTGCGATAACGATAACTGAAGTGCTTGAGCCAAGATGGTTTAAACCTATGGTGACGGAAAATGCCATCGTTGTAAATGCATGTGATAACTTAACCGGTTGGGAAGGTGCATTGCCTAATGAACGGTTCAAAATGGAAGGTAAAGCATCCATCCGTTGGGATGTGAAAGGCGTAAGGGTAATTCGCTTTGTTGCACCACCAGCTAATTGGATTGATGCCCGATACATTAAGCTTTGGTTGCACTCACCCAAACCTACCAACGGGAGCATAATTTTGCGCATCTTGACCGGGAATGAAACCGGCAATTTTAAAGGGCGGCTAAGTGGCTATATACCGATTGATTTCTCAGGGTGGCGGGAGGTTAAGCTATATCTCCGAAACCTCTCAAAGGAAGGCGAGATAGACCTAAAAAGTGTGCGCATCGTTGAGTTTGTTGCTGATGACGCTCTCGTGAAAGCCGGTGTAACTTTGCACATTGACAATGTGCGACATTGCATTGGGCGAAAATGGTATTGGATACTTGCACTCGTTGGAGGCTTGTTATACTACACTATATTCATCCCGAGATTTGCGTGGATGAGCCGTCTGGTAATCGGCGCTATAATGGGCTTACAATCTGGCTATGTTTTCAAAGCATTCGTGCTCACATTCTATCCTCAAATTGCAAAATCACTCCGCCCAATTTATGTGCCAGGTGACATATCGCTCACACTAAACAACATTGTCTTCGTTGTCACATTGCTCTGTGTGCTCATTTACTTTTTCTTCACTATTGAACACAAACACCCCACTATAAGGACTTCGGCACTGATTGGGAGATTGTTTTTGATGGTGACATTCGGATTGATATTCGGAAATACAGTGATGGCTCGCTTTTCGCTATTCATTAAGCGCCTTGACTTCCTTATAACTCAATTCCCATGGCTTAAGTGAAATGGACTAAAGCCATGCAATTGGCGCTGAAATATTTTGCAGCAAATAAAAATGAAACACCCTTTGCCACAACCTTTGTTGTTTAAGTTCTTAGTTAGCCACGAAGCGAAGTGGCGTTAAGTTGGTGCAGAGTGAGATGCTATAGTTTTACTTGCCCTTTGAACTTAGCACTTGCACTTATTTGGCGGCACTCCGCTTTGCTTCGTGCCTGACTACCAACAAAACAGCAGGTTCGTAGTTAGCCGCGAAGCGATAGCGAGTTGGCGTCCTAAATTGTCCCTTGTTCCATGTTCCATTTTTGACGGCACTTCACTTCGTTCCGTGCCTTACTACGAACCGATGGGAAGACAAGGCTATTGCCGAGCCAAAATTTTTCAGCAAAGAAAAAAATCTTGGGGCAGGGTTGCTGCTCTGCCGAAAAATCGGCAAGCCGGTAGGCTTGCCCTCCGAAATGAGGAAAATCGTGACGGAAAATTCGTAGGGCGAGGCTACTGCCGAGCCGAAAAGCTTTGGAGTAAATAATGGTCAAAAATTCGTCATCAAGATTTTCACCGCCGTCTAAAGACGGCGCTCAAAAATTCGTCAGCTACTATGGGCTAAAGCTCATGGCATGGTTTTGAAAAAGCGTGCTTTGTTTATCCATGCCACTGGCTTTAGCCAGTGGTTGATGGCGAATTAATGAACGCCGAATTCATTCGGCGAAAAATTATGCCATTTGAAGACGGCATTCAAAAATTCGCCAGCGACCATGGGCTAAAGTCCATGGTATGGTTTTGAAAAAGCATGGTTGTGAAAAGCGCATACCAACAACATTTGAAGTAAGGAGCGAAACGAGTTTTGTGCCCTAAAGTTTTACAAGCATTTTTGTTGTGTTCAAGTTAAGCCAAATAAAATTGAACGGGGTTTATTGCCCAAGAAGTTTGGCATAGTGTGCCATTCATGGTGCAGAAACCGTTCAAAGCAAATGGTGCTGGTTGCCTGACAGCTGCCCACGCATTCAATCGTAACTCCTGTTTTGAGCAAATACCGAAATGCCAAGGTGATAGCTTAAGGTGATGGGCGAGAAAGCCGCAGGAGACTTAGGCAAAGGGCGATTCATTGTAGCAATTAAAATCGTATTAGTGTTTGTGTTCCTGCTTTGCTCCGTCACACCTTTCGTGGAGCCTATTAAAGAGGTTGATGCTAAGCTCCTCAAATTGCTCAACCCGGATTGCGAACACAAATTTGCCGACATGCTTATGCTTACTGTGACTCATCTTGGGAAGAATGCGCTGTTTTGGCTGCTATTGATTGTATGGCTATGGTGCTGTAAAGGGTTTAAGCGCATGGCTATGGCATTAATCGCTGTCTTACTTGTGCTTTCGCTTACAGACTTGCTTACTGGCAGATTCATGAAAGACATATGGAAGCGACCTCGTCCAGCATTGGTTGAAGCGGGTGTGCGCACGATTGAGCCAGCAGGGAAATCACCTTCCTTTCCGTCAGCACACGCAGCAAATTGGTTCGCTGCTGCAAGAGCGCTATCGCATTTTATTCCAGAAGGCAAGCCATCTTTGTTTGTCATCGCATCACTTGTTGCCTATTCAAGGATATACCTTGGGGTGCACTACCCGAGCGATGTCATTGCAGGATGTATAGTCGGATACGCAGTGGCATCAATTGTGCTTCTGTTGGGCAAGCTAATTTTGATGTGGATAAAACGAAACGCTCTTTACCGCAAATGTTTTTGTAGCTTTTTGGCTCGGCTATAGCCTCACCCTGCAAGTGATAAAGATTGGCTCTGAATCTTTCGTCACTCTCTTTACTCAAAAGTTTGTTGATTCTTTGCTGGTTCGTAGTGAGGCAAAAAGCGAAGTGCCGTCAGGAGGAGGGCGAAGAGCAAGAGTCAAGTAACAAATTTGGCGCCACTATGCTTTCGCTTCGTGGCTAACTACGAACATTCTCGTCAAGGTAGGTAGTGAGGCACGAAGCGAAGTGCAGTGCCGTCAAAAATGGAAAAAGGGGCACAGGACATGGGATAATTTATGGCACCACTTCGCTAATGCTTCGTGGCTAACTACGAACCTATTGAGTCACGCAACGATAAGACTTTCACGATATTGTGTCACCACTTACGGGCAATGAAATTTAAATGACCGCACTGAGCAAGCTATAACCTGCATGGATTGGATGTTACCTTAATTTTTGAAAACGGTATAAGTAGCGGTCGTTGAACAAATTTGGTGCCCCCAAATTACCATGAATTGCTGGCTGAAGCCAATGGCATAGTAGCTTAGCGCCGACAGACTTTTGAGTTGGTGCTCCGTAGAACTTATCACCTGATGCACCGAATTTCGGTGGCTCATTACGAGCTATGCCATAGCAGGATGTCAGAGGACTCTCACGGTGATTAAGCCATGCGGATGGACAAGTTTTTGAAGGCAGTCGGGCTTGTCAAGCGAAGGAGCGTTGCAAAGGCTCTTTGCGATGCGCAGAGGGTGAAGCTCAACGGGAGAGTGGCGAAGGCTGCAAGTGATGTTCGTGTTGGCGACACAATTGAAATTCGCTGGGGAGAAAAGGTCATAATGGCACAAGTGCTTAAGCTACCCAGAGGATATGTCCCAAAAGAGATGCAAGGTGAATATGTCAAGACGAGTTTGCAGTTGTTGGGCTTAGAGGGGCTTGAGTGGCTCTCAAATGATTAAACTTTTTGTGCCATCTGCTGTAAACGCTGCACCGATGTTGAAGACATGCATTTTAAGCGATGTGAACAAGCCAAGCATAATACTATCTCAGTTTGAGTGGCGGTATCGTGTCCAACGAGTGCAACTTTAACCTGGGGACGCAAGTCTAAATGGCAAGAGACGCAACGCATTGTGATGACAGGGGTGTGCGAAATGCGCCAAGAAAAGTTGAATGCGCTATCGTTCGCCCCTAATTAAATCGTTGTGTTTGCATCATCAAAACTTTGAAGGGGGTTGGAACAAGATGCTCAAATGCAAGGTAAAGAGCGAAGTGGCATTGTTTACAGTTGCTTTATGTCTTTTGACGGTGTGGCTATTTGCCTTAGCTAATTTGGCATACCCTCAGCAGGAGGGTCAGACACAACCTGCCGAGGATGTTGAGAAGACGGAACAAGCGCCACCTAAAGCCATTGAGGTTGAGGAGCCAAAGTTTGTTGAGACATTTGACGGTGGTGCAATAGACTTGAAAGTGTTTCCGGAGATAAACCGGCCTCAGGGTGTCCAAGTGCGCGTTGAAGACGGACAACTCATAATGAGTGGGCGCGCACAGAAAGGTCAATCAATCACTGCTAATGTAGCAACACCACCATTGCCAGTCCAACCGTTTGAAGTTAGCATCAAGATCTTGCTGCCCAAATTGCCATTTGGGGCTATGTGTGGCATCTACATTTCAAACGCCACACCGAAAGGCGAAGAGACATCCAACGGCGTAGCTGCCGATGTTGACCATCTTGGTAAGGATGCAAGGTATGTGCTTTGGCTATGCAGTGAGAAGCGCTGGCGGGATGTGGCAGCAAGGGCAAGGCTGCTTTTCGGCGATGAGGCAGAGAAACCGCATGCGCTTAAAATCACATTTGATGGCAAGGACAGGTTTGAAGCATTTGTTGATGGGCTGCCACTGGGCAGCGGCAGGATTGACTTGAAAAGCGAGCAACTTGAGATCGGGTTGTTTGTCTTCACGACTGGACAGGAGGAGGTTGAGTTTGAAGTCCGATTTGACGACTTCAAAACGACACTCCCAGTAAAGGAGCTGATTGAGAAGAAGCCACAACAAGAGGAGCAGCAACCGAAGGAAGGCGAAAAGCAAGGGCAGCAAGAGGCATAAAGCGCTGGGGATGCATATAGCAGCGCTTTGCTCTTTATCAAAAATCAGGGCTTACGCAGTTGAAGTTGTTTCGCAGGGTAAGAGGAAAGCCTGCCCCAATATTGCCTCAGAATTATCAAGTGGCTTATTTCATCCGCACACAGAGCAAGATGCAATGGGAGGTTAAACCTGCCCGATATTTTTGGCGGATTTCATCCGCCCCTGCTTCAGCTGCGCAACTCCTACAAAAAGTTAATCGGTCTTCAAATTAAGCCGCCATCATAACCCATTTTATTGTCTGGTTTTGTCACCGAGTGAATTTTGCGACCGTCATTCACGATTGGTGAGGCTGTAGCTGGCGCCGCTATCAAAAAGGGTGAAGGACAAATTTGGCGTTGTGTGGGCAGACTAAGTCCATCCGAAAACTCCGGGGACGGGTGAAGTTAATGACCATGCACATAAAGAGCATGATTCAAGATAGCAGCGAGGCTTTCTCTTTTAAGCTACTCCTATGTGGGTTGGTCTTCTCAATCGTTTTTGTGAGGAAGTTGCGTTCGTTTTGCTCCCCACTTTAAAGCGATGCGTATAGCGTTTGCGTCATAAACGGCGGCTATTGGCACACCGTCGTAAACTGCCGCGTGTGCTGGCTTGCACTTCAGCCACAGGAACCATGTGATTGGATTATCGTAAATCTCCGTTTGGCTTCCCTGAAACATAGCGAAGTCGGCTTTCGGTAAATCCTCAATTTTGCTTGTGAAACGCAGCGTCGGCTTTAGCCATCCAAAGCGAATATACAAGTCCATGTAAGCGTGCAATCCGACCGGGATGATGAAAACAAGGCTGCCATCTCGCTGTTCGTTGAGGAATGGAAGAAGTTGAACAATGTTGACGCCCCAATAGGTGCTTTCAAAGCCCCAACGGTATACTGCGCCTCTTGTGCCACCAACCAGAGCATTGTAGTATGACAGTTCAAATGGATGGATACGAAGAAGCGAGTTCAATGAAGGCGCAATGAAAATGACGATGAGTGAGAGGGAGATAATCTTGGGGCGGACATTGATATATGGATGCACCCTCGCCAGCAATTTGCTCGCAATCATTTCCAATTTGTGGAAGGCGAACGAGGCAAGCACAATTAAGAACGGAATTGCGGGCATGAAAAGGCGCACACAGTTGTATTTTGGTGTTTGTGGCAAACAGAACGGTGCAATGTGGATGATGTAATTTATTAGGGCAACGCGAGCCAACATCGGTGTGCTTTGCCAACGGACAATGGTAATAGCTGTGCCAGCTAATGCCATCAGCAAAGTTAGCGCCGGCGTGGTTACGGCGGTCATAACAAGCGGATAATGCCACGGCGCATATGCGTGCATCTTGCCAAGATAAAAAGTATGCACGGGGAAATGCTTGCCGTGAAAGAGGATATAAGATGCCAACCTCTTGGGCGTCTCATACCAAAGCCATAGCCATGTCAGGAGCAAAAATGCGAACGCAAATGCTGTTGAGACAGCCGTCACAAATATAGCGCGCAGCAACTTGGCGTTCGCTTCCGTGCGCTCGCCCATATGGCGGCTGCTTAAAAGCCGATCAATTAGGAAGAAGGTAAGCAGACCAAATGGGGCTAATAGGGCGTTCATCTTGCACGAGAAGGCGATGCCGAGTGCCAAAGCACCAAATGCTGTAAGCATTTTGCTCTTATGTTCGACAGCATTCGCCATAAGAATTGTGGCAATGAATGTCGCAGAGGCAACTGGCACATCCAAAGTGACGAAATGGGCATGCGCAAATACTCTCGGCATAGTGAGCAGCGCCAGTGCGCCATATATTGCGGCGGTGCGTCCAAAGTAGCGTAGCAGCCAAATGTAGACAGCGACAATAAGTGCGGCGAACATGAGCGCGGTGCTGCTGCGCAATGGTGCAAGCCCAGCCGGCATAATATTCCCAAAGAGCAGATATGTCATTGCTGTGAGCATTTTCGGGAATGGTGGGTGCATATCCTTTGCGTGCCAATAGGCTTGTATCGTTTCATACTTGAATGGCGACACAAAGTCGCCATGCTTTATGCTTTGAAGTGTCATGTTAAGCCACTGTAAGAAGCGCAATGCACAGCCAGCATATATGGCTTCGTCATAGGTTACACCCATGTCATCAGATGTCCATACGACGCTTATAAACGAGCCAAAGAATAGAAGGCTTGCCAGAACGATATCTGTGAGCCTTCCCCTCAATAGGTGACCTACCTTATTGGGCATTGTCTTAATTGAGCGTTCACTTTGAGATTTAATTCTCTCAAACGCCAAGAACGATCACCATCGTGTTACAATGAGTTGAATGGGTAACAGTTTATCAGTGCGATCGCACCATATTTGAATGGTTGAGCGAGGGCGTTGATTGGTTCATCACCCCGTGTTAAAAGTTTGCGAGCAGTCGGAAAATTGTAAACGATGGCGAAGTGGTGAGCATGAAGTTGCTATTTGATCAATTCATCGCCCTGAATGGATGAGCGATAGTCCGCAAGGTAACTATTAAATGGTTTGACTTACAGGCGAAGTTTAAGGTGATGCGCCACAGAGTATATTTGCGCTATCGTCTTAGTTGCCATCGGAGATTGCAATAAAAGTCTTGGGGATGCTTCCAGCGTGCGGAGAGTCTTCGCTTTGCGTCATCAAGTAGGCTTATTAGGGGTGAGTGTTAATGTCATTGAGTGATTTCTTTTGGGAATTTGGAGGGGCAATATGGAACGGGTTTGGGAAGGTGTTTAGTGTCAATGAGTGGCGCATAAGGTTCCTTAGAAGGCGCGTCAGGGAGATAAACGCACTTGAGATGGAGGTGCGAAAGTGGCGTGACGAGGACTTCAAGGCGAAGACGGAGCAGTTCAAGGCAGAGCTTAAAGCATATACTGAGCGTGAGCGATTTGAATATGAGGCGAAGAGGGAGCAGTGGCTCCGTTGCAAAGAGCCGGATGAGAGAAGGAGGCTTGAAGAGGAGCTTGCAGCTGCAGATACGGCACTTAAGGATAAGGAACAAGAATACCTGCGCAAGATATTGCCGCTCGCATTCGCTATGGTGAGGGAAGCTGCAAGGCGAACATTGAACATGAGGCACTTTGATGTCCAGATAATTGGTGGCATAGTCCTTCACGAGGGAAAGATCGCCGAGATGAAAACGGGTGAGGGTAAGACGCTTGTAGCCACCTTGCCACTTTACTTGAATGCCTTAACCGGAAGAGGCGTCCATTTGGTCACAGTCAACGACTACCTCGCAAAAAGAGACGCTGAGTGGATGGGTCCAATCTACGAATATCTCGGGCTTACAGTCGGATACATACAGCACTTTATGGGGACTGAGGAAAGACAGGCAAACTACAGGTGCGATGTCACATATGTGACGAACACCGAACTTGGCTTTGACTACTTGCGTGACAACCTTGCATGGAGACTTGAAGACACAGTTTTGAGGGAGCTGTTTTACGCCATCGTTGACGAGGTTGACAGCATACTGATTGATGAGGCAAGGACACCGCTTATTATCTCTGGCGTTGCTGAGAAGCCAACGAGGATTTACTACGATGTTGACAGGGTTGTGCGCACGCTCAAACCAGAGATTGATTACACAGTTGATGAGAAAGCTCGCACAGTCGCCCTGACTGATGAAGGCTTGCGCAAGGTTGAAAGACAACTTGGTGTTGATAACCTCTCCGACCCGGCAAACTTTGAAATCTACCACTATGTCATGAACGCACTTAAGGCGCATTCACTCTTCCATCGCGATGTTGATTATATCGTCAAGGACGGCGAAGTCATCCTCGTTGATGAGTTCACGGGCAGGTTGATGTTCGGGCGCCGTTACAGTGATGGGTTGCATCAGGCAATTGAGGCTAAAGAGGGCGTCAGGATACAACGGGAGAGCCAGACTGTTGCGACTATAACGCTTCAGAACTTTTTCCGCATGTATTACAAGCTTGCTGGGATGACAGGCACAGCTAAGACAGAGGAAGGAGAGTTCATCAAGATTTATGGCATGCCTGTTGTGGTCATACCAACGCATAAGCCGATGATACGAGTTGACCACCCAGATATAGTCTACAAAGTGCAGGAGGCAAAATTCAGGGGCATCGTCGCCGAGATACTTAACTGCTATTGCAGGGGGCAGCCAGTCCTTGTTGGGACTCGCTCAGTTGCTGTCTCTGAGTTTTTGAGTGAGCGCTTGAAACCGCATTACCTGCAACTGCTCGCCCTGTGCTATCTCACGCTTGACCGAATACACGCAAAGTATAACGCCAATGAGTTAAGCCCAGAAGATTTTAACAGGATGCGCCAAGTCATAAATACCCCGCTTGAAAGGCTTGATGTAGTTAAGGTTAGAAGGGTGGCTAAGGAAGTAGGATTGGATACGGAAATCTTTGAAGAAGCTAACCTGAGGCGCTTCGCTGAGTTGATAAAGCTGGTTCCAGAACCTGAAATTCTTAAGCGCCTGTCAAAGGCATTAAGTGAGGGCATACCGCACAATGTGCTGAACGCAAAGCACCATGAGCGCGAAGCTCAAATAATTGCCGAAGCCGGGAGGCTCTTTGCTGTGACGGTTGCAACTAATATGGCTGGTAGGGGTGTTGACATAATTCTCGGCGGCAAGCCGGACATCAAAAATCACCCAGAGGAATTGTGCGATGACCCGGATTGCAAGGTGCATATGATACACAACAAGCAATATCACAAGGTTGTGGAAGTTGGCGGACTGCACATAATTGGGACGGAGAGGCATGAGAGCAGGCGAATTGATAACCAACTTAGAGGGCGCTCAGGGAGACAAGGAGACCCAGGTTCGTCGCGCTTCTATGTCTCACTTCAGGACGAATGGATGAGGCTTTACGGTGACAAGCTGAACCATCCTTGGCTGCGAGGTTGGTGGGAGGAGCTGCCAATAGAGAGCCGTATAGTCAGCAAGGCGATGGAGAAGGCGCAGCAGAAAGTGGAGGCGCACAACTTTGAGATAAGAAAGCACACATTGCGATACGACGATGTCATGAACATGCAACGGGAGATAATTTACTCCGACAGGCGTAAAGTGCTTGAAGGCGCAGACATGCGCGCAAATGTCATTGAGATGCTGCGTGCCGTGATTGACAGCGCCGTTGATTATCACTTGAGTGAGACGATCCCGAGGGAGAGTTGGAACTGGGACGCATTCATGCAAACGATGCGCCAATTCATCCCAATTGATGAGCTGGTTAACCTCTCGGAGCTAACCGGATTGACGAGAGAGGAGGTCAAAGAACTCATCTATCAGAGGGCGCTTGAGTTTTATGAGCGCAAGGAGGAGATATTTGGTGAGGAGGCGATGCGTGATTACGAGAGGCGCATCGTGCTTTGGGCTATAAGCACGAAATGGATTGACCACCTCGCAAACATGGATTACCTTCGTGACCATATTCACCTTAGAGCCTATGGTCAAAGAGACCCGTTCGTTGAATATCAGCGTGAGGCTTACGAGATGTTTCAACAGTTGCTCCAAAGCATAAGAGAGGAGGTTGTAAGATGGGCGTTTTATGGGCAGCCGGAAATACAACAGCAGCAGGCGAGGGTCTCGCAATTGCGTGAGCGGCATGATGAAGTTGTGGCAGTGTCTGTGGATACAACTGGTGCTGAGGAGGCAATTGCTTCAGCAAGCGAGAGGACAGATGTTCAGCGCCCCGTAAGGGTGCATAAGGTTGGGCGTAATGACCCATGCCCATGCGGGAGCGGAAAGAAATACAAGAAGTGCTGCATGCTCAAGGAAATGAAAGAGAGCACCAAGGCGCATTAGCGAGGTGAGAGTGTTGCCTGACGCAAGGGAAATTGTGAAGGAGATAGAGCAATTGCTTGCCCGGCTCAGTGAGCTGGGCGATCGCCTTTGACCTGCCAAGGAAAAGGGAAGAGTTGAACCAGCTAAGGGAACGACTAAACCAACCCAACTTTTGGATGACTGAAGGTGATGCACAGGCAGTCGTGCGCAAGGTCAGTGAGCTGCAATCTGAGCTTGAGCCATGGGATGGGATTGAGCGTAAGGCAAGAGAATTAATGGCGTTTGCACAACTGGCTGTTGAGGAGGATGACGAGAGTATAAATGAGGAGCTTGAGGCTGAACTTGTTTCAATCAAGGGCGAGTTTGAAGAGCTTGAAATGCGTGCGCTCCTAAGTGGTGAGCATGACGGTAAAAATGCCATCCTCTCAATCAACCCCGGAGCTGGTGGCGTTGATGCGATGGACTGGGCTGAGATGCTCGCAAGAATGTATCGCATGTGGGCGCAGCGCCGTGGTTACGAGTTTAGAGTTATTGAAATACTCCCGGGTGAACAAGCTGGCATAAAAAGTCTAACGGCACTCGTCAAAGGTCCATACGCTTACGGCTACCTGAAAGCCGAGAGGGGCGTCCACAGGCTTGTGCGTATATCCCCGTTTGACTTCAACAGGAGAAGGCACACATCTTTTGCATCGGTTGATGTCATACCCGAGATAGGCGAGGAGATAAAGGTTGAGATAAACCCGGAGGAATTGCGCATTGAGACATTTAGGGCAAGTGGGCACGGCGGACAGCATGTCAATACGACTGATTCGGCAGTCCGCATCACGCACATACCAACCGGCATTGTCGTCACATGTCAGGCTGAAAGGTCGCAGCTGCGCAACAGGCAAATTGCAATGGAAGTGCTGCGCTCGCGGCTATATGAATATGAGCGCAGGAAACGGCTGGAGGAGATTGAGAGGTTGCGTGGCGAAAGGAAGGAGATAAGCTTTGGCAGCCAGATACGAAGCTATGTGCTCCATCCATATACGCTCGTCAAAGACCACCGCACAGGTGTTGAGAGAACAAATGTTGAAGCAGTGCTTGATGGCGAGATTGATGAGTTTATAAGTGCGTATCTTAGAGCCTATGGGGGTGGTGATGATGGGCAGCGTTGAGGAGCGCTATCCAATTGGCGTGTTCACATCAATAGGGGCTGGCTTGGGTGTTACCCCTCAGGTTGTAAAGGAGCTTGGCATCCCGACGATACAGCTCCATGCGCCGCCAAAACAATTTCGCACGAAAGAACATGTTGAGCAGCTCAAGAGAGATTTGGAGGAAGCCGGGATAATAGTTACGGTTGTGTTTTGCGGGTTTCCGGGGGAGAGCTACGCTGACATACCGACCGTAAGGAAGACTGTTGGGCTTGTTCCGAGCGAGACAAGGGCGGAGCGCCTCAACGAGACTAAAGAGATATCCGACTTTGCAGCTGCGCTCGGTGTTGACGCAATAGCGATGCACATCGGATTCATACCCGAAGACCCAACTGATCCGCTGTATGGCGAAGTCGTTGAGGCGTGCATGGAAGTGTGCGATTATGCAAAGTCAAACGGACAGCGCTTCCACCTTGAGACCGGTCAAGAGAC
Source organism: Armatimonadota bacterium (assembly GCA_025062195.1). Taxonomy (GTDB): domain Bacteria; phylum Armatimonadota; class Fervidibacteria; order Fervidibacterales; family Thermosaccharophagaceae; genus Thermosaccharophagus. The sequence goes on along the minus strand of JANXAS010000032.1, from coordinate 12,349 downwards.
CGCCGATACGCTCCTCAGGTTTATCAAGGATGTCGGTAAGGATAATCTCTTTGTGAACTTTGATCCGGCTAACATGATACTCTACGGTTCCGGTGAGCCAATTGAGGCGCTGCGCAAAGTCGGTGTGTATGTGCGCAGTGTCCACTGTAAGGATGCAAAATGGTCATCCAGACCGGGAGAGGAATGGGGTGAAGAGGTGCCGCTTGGGCAGGGCGATGTGAACATACCGCTTTTCCTCAAGACGCTGAAGGAGGTTGGCTATGTAGGTCCGCTCACAATTGAGCGTGAGATAACCGGGGAACAGCAGCGCAGAGATGTGGCAGAGGCTGTAAAGTATCTTGAGAGGCTGCGCTCTGAAATACTCGCTGACCCATAGGTGTCATTTTAAAGATAAGTATCAGCTTGTGCGACTCGGTGTTGATTGAGAATGGCGGAGATTGTTGATGAGCGGCTGCTGCCGGAGTTGCTCGCCAAGATAAAGGGGCTTGAGCTGCGTGCACGCACTGTTGTTGAGGGCTTCCTTGGTGGCATGCACAGGAGCACATACAAAGGCTCAAGCATTGAGTTTGCGGAGCACCGACCTTATTTTCCGGGTGACGATGTGCGCCATGTTGACTGGAAAGCATATGCTAAGTCGGATAGGTTGTATGTTAGGGAGTTTGAAGAGGAGACGAACCTTCGCTGCTATCTGTTTGTTGATGCGAGCGCTTCAATGTCCTTTGGGACGACGGCGATGGGCAAATTTGAGTATGCGTCAGTTACGGCTTCCGCACTTGCATACCTCGCCCTAAAACAACGTGACTCAGTCGGCTTGGTGCTCTTCAATGAGCGCACATTGGTTTACATCCCTCCAAGGATGCATCCATCTCATTTTGAGACACTCGTTGAGGCTTTGGAGAGCGTGCGCCCCTATGGGAGAACAAATTTCGGCAGCGCTATCTTGGAGTTGGGCGAGCGCTTGAAAAGAAGGGGATTGATAATACTGCTTTCCGACCTGATTGAAGACGATGGTTCGTTCCAAAGAGCCTTGAGCTTCCTTAGGCATCGCAAGCATGAGATAATTACATTTCAGGTGCTTGACCCGGCGGAGCTTGAACTGCCGTTTGATGAGCCATCCGTTTTCAGAGATATGGAATCACACAGGGCATTGCCAGCAGACCCAGTTGCGCTCAGTGCTTCTTACAGGCGAGAGCTTGAAAAGTTCCTAACGGAGTGCAAGGAGATGTGTTCAAAAGTCCACGCCGACTACAAGCTCCTTCGCACAGATGAACCATTTGACAAGTCGTTGAGTGAATACCTGAGCTGGCGCTCAAGGCGAAGGAGAGCCATCACTTCACAACCGTTGATAGGGTTGCAGCAGGAATGAAGCGGCAAATGAGACTTAAAAGGGTATTTGAGAAGTGTGTTTGGTTTGTTCGTGTTTTCGTGGCGGCAAAGCCGGGAAGCTATCTTTGGATCGCTGTTGGACTTTTATTTTTAACGCTAAACTTGGTGCCGGCTGGCAGCACGCAAGAATGGATGCATGAGTTCAGGCTTCGCATGCTCTCCGAGATAAATCGTGCGAGGACAAGCAACGGAGTTCCGCCGGTTGAAATTGATGAACATGCATGTGCTGTGGCACAACTTCACGCAAATGATATGGCTGATGGCGAATACTTCAGTCATTGGGACAGGGACGGTCTAAAGCCATATATGCGCTATTCACTTGCTGGTGGCTATCACGCTCTCTCCGAGAACCTGAGCCGCACTAAAGGGATACCGATTGAGCGTCTCCACGAGGCAATCGTAAGTTCCTACCTCGCTGAAAAGCCACCCAATGATGGGCACAGAAGGACATTGCTTCAAAGGTATGCGACACATGTGGGTATTGGGATTGCAACGGGAGGCATGTGGACATATGTAGTTCAAGAGTTTGTGACAAAATTGGTCAAGCTTTATCCGTTGCCCCAATTCGCCACACTTGATGAACGGCTGCAGATTGCAGGCAGCGTCACAGATGGGTGGGAGTTGCATAACATCGATGTATTCTATGAGCCGTTGCCCTCGCCAATGGCGAGGGAGGAACTGAATAGACGAGGCGCCTATGGATTGCCCGATGAGAGAAAATCACTATTCAAGCTTTTGCCGCCAAATGCGAGGTATGCCGATGGTTCACGCGGCGACATCGTCGTTACTGACGATGGCTCGTTTTTCTCGCCATTGCCGTTCTTCGCCAACCGCCCCGGAGTTTACACCGTCGTCGTCTGGATTAAGGAGCGGAATGATAAAGTTTACATCCCTGCCACCACAGCATCGGTATTCGTTTGCCGAGATAAAAGTGGGGCAGAAAATTTGCGCCGACAGCTTTCACGCTACGCGGAATTAATGCCCAAGGGCTTCCTGCAGGGATATAAGTAACACCGTTAATCCATTTAGCACTTGCTTGCACCGACAGCTTTTCCTATGCCCAATAAAGGATAGCACTATAGCCTTTCGTGCTCCAAACGACCGTCGCTCAATGTGTGAAGCGCTGCACGGTGAAAATCTTCATCGTTTGTTGATTCAAACGGAGCCCATGTTGCTTCAGTTTTTGAAATGGTATTGCCAATGTTCACCCTCTTCAAAGTGGGTCAGCTACTTGAGCTTCTCTTCAACCGCTCGCACTTTCTCCTCAGCAGTTTGCGACCTGTCACGCCTGTCATCAATTTCAATCCGAGTGATCAGTCTCTTACATCCGAGTTTAAAGAGCGCCTCTTGCATCTCCCTCACTGCCGCAATGGCGATATCAATGTCGCCCTCTATAACCGTTCCCATCGCGCCAACTTGAAACTTTAAGCCCTCTCTTTCGGCGCGCTGTGAGAGCACCTTAATCGCATGCGCTATGTAATCGCTTAATCCAGTGCCACCAGTCCCGATGGGGATGATTGAGACCTCAACGATCGCCATTATTCATCACCTCTTCATGCCTCTGCGGATGTTGCCAGCATTAAGATGGGTAACGGGTTTCACACGCCAATTTTGGTTTTCGGCTCCGGGTAAGGCAAGCCTTTGCGCTATGCGCTTTTTCAGCCATCATGAAGTCCGGGTTGGTGTATGACGCGTTCGCCCATCCGGTGTTATTCTTGACTTCTATAGCGTTCACCTCACTTTGCGGAGACCATCACTGTGGGGGGTGAGAGAAATGCAGGGATTGCTTTGCGGCGCATGTTGCTTTGGCTTGGGTGCTCTCCCCATCCTCTCCGATGCTGAGACGCGTTCAATATCTGCGGAGAACCCAACAGGGGAAAAGGGCAAAGGCGCCATGGCTATCCCGGATGAGAAAAGCCCGGCATCAAATCTCGGCGTCGGCTGGAAGGTCCGTCCATGCATAACGCTTAAAGCTGAAAGCACAACGACGCTTGCCGATATTAAAGGCAGTGGCATAGTCCAACACATTTGGATAACCGTTGATGCGCGCGCATACAGGGATTGCATCCTTCGCTTCTATTGGGATGATGAAACAGCACCGTCAGTTGAAGTCCCGCTTGGCGATTTCTTCTGCAATGGGCATGGCTTGAGATACAATGTTAACTCGCTTCCCATATCTGTAAATCCATCTGGTGGATTTAACTGCTACTTTCCGATGCCATTCAGGAGAAGGGCGCTCATCACGATTGAGAATCAGCGTTGGGAAGATATCGGGGGCTTCTTTTACCAAATCACATACGCGCTCACCGATGTTTCTGACAATGCAGCCTACTTCCATGCGCAATGGCGCCGCTCAATGACAAGACGGGAGCACCCGGAGCACATAATACTTGATGGCGTTGTTGGGCAAGGTCACTATGTTGGGACTTTCATAGCGTGGACGCAACTCTCAAACGGTTGGTGGGGTGAGGGCGAGGTTAAATTCTACATTGATGGCGACACCGATTATCCGACGATTTGCGGCACCGGCACAGAGGACTACTTCGGTGGTGCTTGGGGATTTGGCGGTCAAACATATTGCACGCCATTTCTTGGCTACCCGCTTTATCGCAAAGAGCCAGGTGAGGTCCCAAGACATGCCCTTTACAGGTGGCACATATGCGACCCAATAAGGTTTAAGCACGACCTCAAAGTTACGATACAAGCTCTCGGATGGTATCCCAACGGCAAGTATCAGCCGCTTACCGATGACATCGCTTCAGTGGCTTACTGGTATCAGACTGAGCCGCACGCGCAGTTCCCACCCATGCCGCCAATATGTGATAGGTGGTCAAGATGAACAGGATTAAGCTGACTATGCCATAATGCAATGCAAGTGTAAGTTGTTCAGGTGAAGTGACATTATGAGTGCAAGGTTGCGCTTTCAGGTTCGCATAAAATCCTGAGGGGGTGGGTTGAGATGTCCTCATCTGAACCGATAAAGCTTGCGATGGTTGGGTGTGGTGGCATAGCTCGCTCGCACCTTAAAGGTTACATTGAGATAAAGCGGCGTGAGCCTGAGCTATTCAAGTTCGTGGCTATGTGCGACACAGTTAGAGAGCGTGCCGAAGGGTTTGCAAGGGAGGCTTCAAGTGTGCAAGATGAGCCCATCAGCATTTACACCGAGCTTGAAGAGATGCTCAAGAACGAAGCCGTTGATGCAGTGGATATTTGCACACCACACGGTCTGCATCACATCCATGCAATACAATGCATGGAAGCTGGCGCACATGTGCTTTTGGAGAAACCGGTCGGGATAACTATAAAAGCTGCCAAGGCTGTCATTGAGGCGTCAAAGCGCTTTGGCAGGATAGCAGCAACTGCTGAGCAGTGTTTTCGTAGTCTACCGGCGAGGACGGCTAAGTGGGCGATATGTGAAGTTGGACTTATTGGTGAGCCGAGGTTGTTTTACGCCCAGCAGATCTCTTGGAGTCCGCCACCGCAAGAGTGGAATGCACCAAAGTGGCATTGGCGGGTTGACAGATACCTTGGTGGTGGCGGATTGGTATTTGACAGCGGTGTGCATTTCATACACACTATGCGGGTTTTATTTGGCGAGATTGAGAGCGTCTTTGCACAAGTTAAGCAGCTGCAAAAGCGCCCCCACAATAAGGACGGTCAGATAGTTTACGACTTCCGTGAGGATACTTGGATGGCTATACTAAACTTCTCATCCGGCATGAATGGCTTTTGGAGCTACACATCGGCAGCGCCGGGTCATCAGTTCACACATGTCGTCTATTACGGGAGTGATGGAGCGCTAATTGACTCAGGCGATGCATTTCACGGTCCATTTTCTGGGGCGCTCATTCACCGTGTTGATGGCAGGGTGCGCCGTCTCTCCGAGTTGCAAAATGAGTTTCTGCAAAGCCTGAGTGAAGAACAGCGCATGTGCCTATTCCCTCACGGCATTACAGAACCTTTCACGATTGAATGCTATGACTTCCTTGACGCGATAAGGAGCGGTCGTCAGCCCGAAGTTGATGCGGAGGATGGAATGAGAGACGAAGCTGTATCAATCGCAATTTACGAATCGGCTGCCACTGGAAGCGCTGTAAAAATCCAGGATGTGATTGACGGAAATGTTGAATGCTACCAAGCGGACATAAATGCCCATTGGGGGCTTTGATGTCAAAGCACAGGGGTAGCCCAAAGTGCCACGGAGCGAAAGGATGAGTGTGTCAGCATGCTTAAGGAATGGGAAGTTGTGTTTGCTTGCTCATTTTATCGCTAAGGGAGCTCGTAAAGATGGTCGACAAAGTCCGCCCTGAAACTTAGGATGGGTTTTGCCTGCCTCTGCTTAAATGGAAGACATCGTTCTGGAAGGCTAAATAAGGTTTGCAAGGCTTGTAGGCGGCAAAGAGCATGTGCTATTTTGAAGGATGGGGATTGGGGGAGGCTACACTCCACTGCTACACATCATTTAGCATTGCCAAAATATTTTATCTTTCATCAAACGGTGCTGAGCGTATATAGCTTTGGCTTTAAGAGGGACATCAAACTTTGTCACCTTCAATGCGCCGATGAGCGAAATGGATTACGGGTAGCAGGTTGGCGATGTATTATGGATAACCGATATGAAAGGCAAACTCCGATGCTTCGCCAATACATTCGCATCAAGCAACAATACCCCGATGTCATACTGCTCTTTCGTCTCGGCGACTTCTACGAAATGTTCGGCGAGGATGCTAAGATCGGTTCGCAGGTGCTTCAGCTTGTTTTGACCTCACGCGACTTCGGCAAAGGTGTAAGGCTGCCGATGTGCGGTATACCGCACCATGCAGTTGAGCGCTATATTGGCAAGCTCCTTGAAGCCGGCTATAAAGTGGCAGTGTGTGAGCAGCTTGACGATACCGCAACAAGCGGCAGGTTGATGCGCCGAGAAGTTGTGCGTGTCCTCAGCCCCGGGACAGTTGTTGAAGAGCCATTCTTGGATGCGCGCGAAAATAATTTCCTTGTTGCGCTTTACCCCGACGAGCATTGGCAGAGGTGCGGCATAGCTGTTGCCGATGTCTCAACGGGCGAATTCGCGGTGACCGAAGTTGACATCTCAGATGGCTTCAATTCCGTCTCAGAGGAGTTGGGCAGGTTACAGCCGGCTGAACTGCTTTTGCCGCACAGCATATCAGAGGATGCATCGCTATTAGCGCAACTCTTGAGCTCTTGCTCGCCTCGCGTGACACCTTATCAACTTGGCGCATTGGTATCGCCAGCTCAAATGCTTATAAACCACTTTGGCACCACATCTCTTAAAGGCTTTGGCTGCGAAGGTATGGATGCTGCAATCGCTGCAGCTGCCATGGTCCTCTCATATCTTAAAGAGACACACATAGCAGCTCTTGAGCATATACGCACACTGAGCACATATTCGCTCAGCCAGTTCATGACGCTTGATGCATCAGCGAGGCGCAACCTTGAATTGACCCAGACAATACTCGGCGAGTATCAGGGAAGCTTGCTATCCGTGCTTGACTTAACTGTCACTCCGATGGGTGGCAGGCTGCTCAAGCGTTGGCTGCTTCAACCGTTGCTTGATGTGGCTCAAATCAACCGCCGCCTTGACGCGGTTGAGGAGCTGCTCCGCAATGTCGTTCTACGCAAACAGTTGATTGAGTGTCTTCGCTCAATGCCCGACATACAAAGGCTTACAAGCAGAGCTGCAACTAAAACAGCTAACCCGAGGGATTTGGCATTGGTAAGGAGCGCTCTTGAGGTGATACCTAAATTGCTTTCAGCAATGTCAAATGTCGGCTCGCAGCTGCTCTGCGAATTGCGCTCGCAAATGTGCACTTGCGACGACTTGAGCGAATTGTTGTGCAGGGCGTTGTCAGATGACCCGCCAGTATCAGCACGGGATGGCGGGATAATACGGGATGGATATAACGAGGAGCTTGATGAGCTGCGCAGCGTGAGCGCTCACGGCAAAGAGTTGATTCTTGAGCTTGAGGAGCGTGAGAGGCGCAGGACTGGGATAAAGTCTCTGCGTGTTGGCTACAACCAGGTCTTTGGATATTACATTGAGGTGACGAAGCCGAACTTGCACCTTGTCCCGAGCGATTATATACGCAAGCAAACTACGGCAAATGCCGAGCGCTTCATAACGCCGCAGTTGAAAGAGCTTGAGGCGAAAGTGCTGGGCGCTCATGAAAGGATATGCCAGATTGAGTATCAGCTCTTTTGCGAGCTAAGGGACGAAGTGGCGAGACGAAGCGGCGAGCTTTTGAGCACGGCACAAGCCATCGCCACGATTGATGTGCTCCTATGCTTTGCTGAGCTTGCAGACCGCTATGGCTATACGAGACCGATAGTCAACGATGGTGATGTGATCAAGATTAGGTCTGGAAGGCATCCTGTGATAGAGCGAGTGCAGCGCGATAAGCCCTTTGTGCCGAATGATTGTGAGCTTAATTCAACCTCAAATCAAGTGCTCATCATCACCGGACCGAATGCAGCAGGCAAGTCAACATACCTTCGCCAGGTTGCGCTCATAGTGCTCATGGCGCAAATGGGTTGCTTTGTTCCGGCAGCGCATGCTGAGGTTGGTGTGGTTGACAGGATATTCACGCGTGTGGGCGCCCACGACAACATAGCGACCGGTGAGAGCACATTCATGGTTGAGATGCATGAGACAGCCAACATACTCAACAATGCCACACAGAGGAGCCTAATACTGATTGACGAGGTTGGGCGTGGCACAAGCACATTTGATGGTGTGAGCATAGCATGGGCAGTTGCGGAATACATCCACGACATCGGCGCAAAGTGTTTGTTTGCAACTCACTTCCACCACTTGAACGAGCTTGAGAGACTGCTTCCGAGGGTGCGCAACTTCAGGGCTGCCGTTAAGGAGGAGGGTGACAGCATCGTCTTCCTTTACCGCATTGTTCCCGGTGGAACTGATAAAAGTTATGGAATACAGGTAGCTAAGCTCGCCGGCTTGCCATCAAGAGCAATTGAAAGGGCTAAGGAAGTGTTGGCGCAGCTTGAACAGCCTGGCAGTGAAAAACGGATTGCACCATCAAAAGAAAGCGCTAAGGAGGTTGCCCCACAAATACAACTCAAGCTGTTTGAATTCCAACAGCACCCAATCATTGAGGAGCTTCAACGAATAGACCCGGATTCTATGACACCGCTTGAAGCCCTAAGCAAAATTTACGAATGGTGCAAGCAGCTCAAGGGAGGCGTTAGTAAGAGGGGTTGAAAATCTCAAAACGAGGGCAGCGTGCAGGGGCGTGTTTCGGTTGCGATCGCTTTAGGCTGTGAGGGTGGATGATACCCTGCTTTAGCCAAAAGACAGCATTTTGGGGTGAGCATGCCAAGTGATGGATGAACGGGACGAGTTGGTTGATCAACATGAGCGATTGAAGAACTTCCTTGAGGAGCTAAAGGAGTTTCCGAGGCATCCCTTCTCCTTCCTCTGGCGCAGCCAAACGCTGCAGGGCATCATCGCAAGGCGAGATATGCTCGGCTTCAGGCTCAAGAGAGATGTCCCTTTAGTTGAGAGGTTGCGCAGGGGCATACTTTCGTCGCAATTTCCGAGGGGCAGTTGGAAGGGCTCGGTTGGGTGGACTGCATACGAGCTTTGGAGGCTTTCACACCTTGGAGTGCAGGCATCTCATCCGAAGATTGTGAGGGCAATTGAGTTTGTTGAGGCTTATCAGACGAGCGATGGCAACTTTTATGAGCGCCCAACTATACCAACTGTCTACCAAAGCCTTGATGGCGGTGAGTTTACCCCCGGAACTTTCTCGCTCGGCTTCACCGCGTATGTGCTCTTGGGATTGAGGAAATGGCGATATGAAGATGAAGCATACAGAAGGGCTGTAAGGTGGTTAGTTGAGAAGTATCTTGCCGATGGGGTGTGCTGCATACCTTGTGCCGTTTACATGCTTGTGGCGCTCGCTGATGAAGAGACGATGGAGGCGACGATCGTTCGTAACGAGATCACGCTGTGGCTTGAATCGCTTCAGCGCGATGACGGAATATGGAACTGCGATGTCTCAATCACATTCCTCGTGCTCTACGGGCTTGGCAGCATTCAGGGTGAGCTGGCAATGAGGCAGGTTAAAAACTCTATACCGCTTTTGCTCAGCTTGCAGTTTGAGGATGGCGGGTGGGGTAGGATGGGGCGCGCTGAAAAGACGCTATCAGTTGCAATGTCGCTGCGAAGGCACAGGCTAATTGGCGAGTTCCTGCAGCGCTCAAAATTTTATGCCGAGCGCCCACGCCCAATTAATCTGCTCTCAGAATTAGCCACATCACTTGATAGGTTCATCATGGCTGTTTAATACTGTCTAAGTAGCATGGGCATCACGCCGCTGATGGCTTCTGGGTGGTTGAGCTTTTGGCGGGCTAAAAATTTACAACATGGCAGCGGTGTAAAAGTATACAAGCGGCGTTGAGATGAGCAAGCTATCAAACCTGTCAAGGACACCACCATGTCCGGGAATTAAAGTGCCGAAATCCTTGATCCCGAGATCTCGCTTGATGACGCTTTTGCACATGTCGCCAAGTTGCCCAAAGATGCCACCGATGAGACCAACCGGCAGCGCTTCAATAGGCGTGGGTGAGCCTGCCGCGAGCGCCGGAATGACGCCCATGATTATTGACAGTGTTGGAGCAAGCACTAATGCAGCGAGCGCACCGGCAACACTTCCTGAGATGGTTTTTCCCGGGCTTATGCGCTCGCATATCTTTCTGCCACCAAATTTTCTCCCAACAAAGTAAGCCGTTGCATCGGCTCCCCAGACGGTGAGCAATGTCATGAGCATCAGTTGGCATCCATTCTCGCGCTGACGGAGCATGAGCATGAATGAGAACATGCATGCGTATACGGTGACGAAAGATGTGGCACTGATGCTCGCCGTGCGCTCCCCAGGATGTTCCCTGCCAGAATGAACCAGGATGTAAAAGCCCATACTCCCAAAGACCAATATGAAAGCGACAGAGCACCAAAGCAGGAGCAACGAAAAGGCGTCGTTGGCAAACGCATAAGTTCCGATAATGCCTGCGGCGGTGCATGGGAATGCGACTTCCTTAACAACCTCTATGTTTGCCCGCTTCATCGCCAGCATAAGTTCATGTGCCCCTATCATTGCAATGGCGCAAACCAAGATAGCAAAAAATGCGCCGTTGATGTAGATGACCAAGAGCATTGCTGGCAGCCCAACTGCAGCGCTGAGCAGGCGATAGCGCAGCAAAGTGCATCACTCCATTACGGTTGGGGCACAAGCAGGTGATAAGTTTTTTGTGCGAGGGTGCTCAACCAGGTGCTCACTTATTCATCCGTCCCTTTGCATAAGTCTCGCACAGCGAAATGAAGTATTGATGGAGACGCAAGTCGTTAGTCAATTCCGGATGGAAGGCGCACGCTATTATGTTGCCCTGCTTTGCCAAAACGATTTTTCCCTCAAATGTGGCAAGCACTTCAACCCCTTCACCAACTTTGGTAATGATTGGTGCACGGATGAATACAGCCCTGAATGGCAATTCACCAAGTTGCTTTATTTCAATGTCCGCTTCAAAGCTGTTGACTTGCCTGCCAAAGGCGTTCCTTCTGACGGATATGTCCATAATTGAGAGGCGCTGTTGGTTGCTGCCCTCTATTTCTTTCGCAATGACGATGGCGCCCGCACAAGTTCCGAATACTGGCATGCCTGATGAAGCTGCCTTTCGTATCGGGGCAATCAAATTGTATCTCTCCATGATGATTCCGAATGTTGTGCTCTCGCCGCCCGGTATTATCAAGCCGTCAATCAGCTCAACTTCTTCCGGCAGGCGCACTTTAATTGGCTCATGTCCGCAGCGCTCTACCATATTCATATGCTCTCTAAAATCGCCCTGCAGCGCAAGCACACCGATGCGTAAGGCAATTTCTTGTTGAGCAAGTTTGCCCAAAATGTCACCTTCCACCACTATCACAAGCCTCCCTTATTTCAGTCGTTGGCTTATCACTGCTGCTCAAGGCGTATAAACGGTGTCTTCATTAGCTTACAGTGTGCGGGCAAGCGAAGGCTGTTTTTCTGCTGTGTCCCTACCAACCCCTCACAGCCAACCTTTCCTCATCGCGCAATTTCCTAACATCAATTCCCGGCATAGCTTCGCCCAAACCGCGAGATATCTCCGCTAACACCTCTGGGCAATCGTAGTAGGTGACAGCATCAACTATCGCCTTAGCGCGCTTGTATGGGTCTTCGCTCTTGAATATGCCTGAGCCAACGAATACAGCCTCTGCACCAAGATGCATCATTAGGGCTGCATCGGCTGGAGTGGCAATACCGCCGGCTGCGAAGTTAGGCACTGGCAACCTGCCGGTCTCAGAGACTTCAAGCACAAGCTCGTATGGTGCGCCAAGACGCTTAGCTTCAGCCATCAGTTCTTCTCTCGGCATGCTCTGCAAGCGTCTTATCTCATCCATGATTGCACGCATGTGCCTTACAGCCTCAACCACATTGCCCGTCCCTGCCTCCCCCTTTGTGCGTATCATTGCAGCACCTTCGGCTATTCGTCTGAGCGCCTCCCCTAAGTCTCTTGCGCCACACACAAATGGCACTTTGAAACGATGTTTGTCTATGTGGTGCATTTCATCAGCCGGTGTTAAGACTTCGCTCTCATCAATGAAATCAACGCCGAGCGCTTCAAGTATTTGCGCCTCAACGAAGTGCCCAATTCGGCACTTAGCCATCACCGGTATTGAGACTGCATCCATAATCTCAAGTATTTTTTCCGGGTCCGCCATCCTCGCCACACCGCCTGCTGCCCTTATGTCAGCTGGCACTCTTTCAAGCGCCATCACCGCTACAGCACCTGCTTCCTCGGCGATGCGCGCTTGCTCCGCATTTGTGACATCCATAATCACGCCCCCACGAAGCATTTGTGCCAGACCGACTTTGACTCGCCATGTTGCCTTATCAATAGGCATACG
>JANXAS010000031.1 GCA_025062195.1 Armatimonadota bacterium | reverse complement strand
AAGCAGCAGCAGCAAGGGCATTGTATTGTATTAGTGATGAAAGTGATGTTCCTATGCTAAAACAAATGCTTCAAGATAAAGATCCTTTTGTTAGGTTTGTGGCTGCAATAGCGCTTAGTTATATTGGTAGCATTGAAGCTTTACCAGTTTTGAAGAAAATGCTTGCCAAGACTCCTGCTTATAATCGCCCCGGGATAGAGAGGGCTATTCGGAGGGTTAATATTTGGAACTCTCCACAGCGAAATAAGGAATTGGAAGCAGCAATTTTTAGCGAGGATAAGGAACTTGCCTGTTGGGCAATTCAAAAAATTGCCCAATTAGGACTAAAGGAAGCCTTACCTACCTTAATGAAAGCTCTTGAGAAGGTGAGACCGGCACATGGGGCTGATAGATTGAGGATGGAGGTGGAAATTCTTAGTGCTATCAAGAAATTGGGTGGTAAACTGTCACCAGAAGAAATTAAAAAGTTGGAAGAATTCCCACCAGAGACATTGTGGTGATAATTTATGTTGCACCATTAATAAGGTTTGAATTTGAGTTGGAATGTGAATGAGTTAGTTTATTGGAGCAAAAAGAAAAGCCTGTTTTGGAATTGAATGCAAGGGAGTCTTCAGCAATAATCAATCTCGTTTCCACAGATTTATTCAAATCGCCTGTTCCAGAGGATGAGGAGGAAAATCCCGGCGTTTTCGTTCATTTCAACTTGGATAACGATGATAGTAGCGATAATAAAGTTGGTGCTACAAAGCATCCGGGTGGAGATTGTCTTCAAATAAAAGCAAGTGTCGTTGGGGAAGAAGATCTTAAGAAAGCCAGAATTCTCTTTCCAAGAATTAGGGGTGTAGTTCCAAATGGAGGGAAAATTTTGCTCAAAGTGAGATTAGTTTCTGGAAGAAATCATGCAAGGGTATGGAAAAGTCAAAAGAAAGGGGAAGGCAATAAAGTTTTGGTAGGAGTTTATGAGAAGAGTTGGGATTTATCTGACCCAGTTCAAAGGCAAGCCTTTTTGGAGATAAAAGATAACTTGTGGGTTGAAGGTATGGAGAACAATAGCGTTTGTTTGTTAGAAGTTGGATATAAAAAGAAGATTAACAGAAAGTGGCAAGTTGTGGCATGGGAGAAGGTCAAATACACATTCATTGCTGCGGATTGTGGCAACCAACCAAGGACAAGTGAGCGTCAATGATTTGTGGATGAACGTATATTTGCAAACGAGAAGTCGGCCCGCTGCGAATGGAGTATCTTGAAAGGAGCAGACCCATCTTATAACTGCATTGCATGGTCAATAGGCAGAACAGATGTGTGGATTATAAGTGTGCTGCCTGATGAGCTTGATAAGCAGAATGATGGCGAGATTGACAAGCCAGGGACTGTGGATGGTGTTTGGAGAGATCCAGTTACAAAAATCCTTTACATGGACATTGATGAAAGGTATGGCAACGGGAACGAGAAGTTAGAGGATTGAGAGGTGGATGAGTTTTACAAAGACCCAAACAAGGATAAAAAACAGGATTATTATGGGACGAATGACAAAGATTCGGCGGATATTATCTATTACTCAAAGTTTCACGCTGCAAAGAGGCGTGAGTCGCCTAATTGCAGATGTGGAGCAAGGCGATGGATTATGCTCGAAAGAAAGTAAGTGCGGAGGTGGTCCACTCATTGAACATAGAGACATCTTGTTAGATGGTGGGTCTTATGGCTATCCCACTAAATTCTACAGGAAGAGATGAACTGCTATGCGGCATTGCTCAATATTGTTTATCACACTGGCAGTTTTGATGAGCACTTCTTATCCGAAGACAAAGGATGAGACGGTGGAATAGTTGTATGAGCAATGGAAAAAGTATTGTTTGACACATGGTCAGGCGTTCTGCGATTTCAAACCTTATTTCATGCACGAATCTTTTGCCAAACTAAGGCGTAAAGGTAGAGAGGCAGTGGTCTACTTTATTGAGAAGATCAAAGAGGGGGAGATTTTTGATTTTGCTGGTCCTTTTGGGATTGTTTATACAATTTCAGAATTGACCAAGACAAGGTTTGAGGTTATACAGGTTTATGATCCTCATTCAAGAAGAATGCGAGTAGCGATTGAAGAGTTCCCAGAGTTTAGCCTGAAAATACAACTAACCAGACCAGATTGGCGAAAGCAATATGCAAAATATTGACTGCACTGGTTGGAGATAAAAGACAAGGAATTGCCGAAGTAGTTTGAAGAGAGATATCGTGCCTGGAGGAGGACAACGAAAGACAGCGATTTTGAAATGTTACTTAACTTAGGGATTTTTTCTATCCCGCTTTGGATAGCTAAATTGAAGGAAGAACCTTCCGAATTACTTTCTTGAGAAAATACCTGGCATTCAAAGAGATTGGAGAGGAAGTATCAAATGGTAGTGGGAATTACCAAAAGAAAAGCGTCCAACAAGGGAAAGTATTTTGAACTATTTACGCAAAGACCATTGATTCAAATCTATCTCAAAGCAAAGGATTTTAATGCCCGTGCCAATGATTTTGATGCAAATCGTAGGGATATATTTGTCTTTCATTTCCTTGACGATTATTGAGACAAATACAAAGACCATAAAGTAATACCATTTCAGAAAATTTTCGTAAAATGTTTTAGGGTGAAGGCACTGCCTACGCTGAAAAATTGTTGTTTGTAGGGTGCGGTTTTATACCGAGCCGAAGAAATTGTCGGCGGGATATGAAATCTCGCCCTACATAACGACAATTCTTTAAAACGGTATAAGGTGAACTGGTAAACGGGCGAAGCCTGTCCTGTGCCGATTGTGCCCACAATCTCTCGCTGCATTGTCAGTCGCACGCCTGATAGAAGCCCAGCAGGTGGCTTCTCACCCAGTGTCCCTACTTCAATGGGTTGACTTTCAATCTCCTTGGCAACATCTTGAGACAGGTTCATCGTCAAAGGGCGCAACGCTAAGACCTCAATCAACTCCCGCTCCTGTTCTGATGGCTGCGCTTTATTATGAAAAGCAGTTTAGATGACGAACCCTTTGCCGTAAGGGAAGGACATCAGAAGATGTGAGTCTGTTTCTCGCCACAAGCCAAAGAAAGTGCTCACAGATCCTCTCACCAAAACAGATGCATTGGGCAAAGTATGAAGCCGGTAGCCTTGACCAGTTGCTTACAACCGAACATGTTGGGGCAAAACTGCTCTGTCATAGTAAATCGGGATATCGCACCGTTCATCCCGTCCTATAATAACAACAAGCTTGTCCAAAATGAACTCTTTTCCTTCCAGTTTGCCTGAGGCAATCTTAATGGTTGCCAAAGCGAAGAGGCGTTCAAATAGTGAGGCAAATGTCCCAATGAGTGCTCCAATAAGAACCACAGCTATACCGCGGCAAACGCTGTCGGGAAGGTTGGTGCTCATTTGCAGAACTTCAAAACTCAAGCCACCTAAGCCTCCACCGAAGGCTGTCCTTTTTGCGCCCTTCATTGAGCCACGGGCTATTCCCTGTGATGAGCTGAGAACACAGCCGAACAATGCCCACTCCGTCGGGCAGGCAATCAAAGCGATGGGCGAAAGCAACTGAAATAACACTTCGCCCCACAGGACGTCAACACAACCACCAACCAACCCTAACCCACTGCTGAGCAATGCTGCAAAAAGACACTGCCTGCTTTGCCTACTGTCAATCCAAAAGCAACCCCAAGCACAACCCCGACTAAGGCTCCAAACTTGGCATCGGTGAGGTAAAGCGCAATGCCTCGCTGAGCCAGAGCCTTGCCAAGCAAAAGTTCTGCCAAAAGCCATGCCAAAAATCCACCCACTGTGTCTGCGACGCCGATCGGAAAGTGGTTTGCCACAGTGTATGCAACGACGGGCAACCTGTTGGTTGTCCTAACTGCAACGAGGACACATCTGATAGTTAAGCATTGCCATACTCACCATTGCCACCTATCACGATAACAGGTTTGCCAACGACACCATCATCATACTGCATTTGGCAAATCTTGTCAACCCCCCAAGTTACCTCAAAATAACCAAGCATTCGGGCGATTTATCCCACCATATCAAATTCACTGCCGCTATTCAGAATTTGAATCATCATCTTGAGTCCCACGCGAAAGCTTGAATTTGCAAACCAGATACTAATACCAATCGGGTTTCCAAGCGACTTCATCTTCTACTCCACTAAGCGTGATAGAGTTCTTGTCGGCTATGTTGCCATTAAATCGCAAAGCTATGCGTCTCAATCGGCTCTCACTTTAACGAGAGGGATAACAAATTAAGGTCGCTTGAAAGCACGGTTGGCATGACACCGCTTAAATGGTATTGGCTCTTCAAGATGCTTTGTTTGTCTGCCACAATTAATGGTGAACTGCATTCATCTTAGGAGGTGAATCACTATGCCAGTTCAAACTGCAATTGTGCTTGCGGCTGGCTTGGGCAAGAAGATGTTTCCATATTGCGATACAAGACAGAAATGCGCCATCCCGATAGCAAACAAGCCAGCCATAAGAAGGCTTGTTGAGCAACTTGCTTCCTCAGACATAAAGCATATAGCTGTTGTCGTTGGCTACTTGGAAAATCAAGTTAGGCATGCCCTCTTTGACTTTGATGGAGCACAGATCACATTCATCAGGCAAAGCGAGCAGGCTGGCACTGCACATGCATTGCTTTGCGCCATTGATGAGTTGGGAAAAGAGCAAGTTGGTGAGCGCTTCCTTGTGGTATATGGCGACTTAGTCATGGCTGATGGATGGGCACAGGAAGTGATTCGCCACCATGAGGAGACACAGCCAATTGCATCGGCATTCGTTCAACCCATTGGGCAGTTTGATCCACGAGAATGGATTTGCGCATCGGTGCACGATGGCAAGTTAACGAGTGTCCTTGGGCATCCGAGGGGCGGAGTGACACACAAGCTTATTGGCGCTTTCGTCTTTCATGAGAAAGCCATCAGCTACATGCGCGCTAATCCGGGTGTTATGACAAGCATTCAAGTTGGCATGATGCCACCTATGGAAGCTGAGCTGGCACAGTCACTGCAGATGATGATTGAGCGCGGCGAAGAAGTGCAAGCAATTGAGGTCCGCCGTTTCGCTGTTGACTTGGATAAACCTTGGCATATGATTGAAGCAACAGTGCATGTCATCCGTGAAATGGCGAGCAAGCTTGAGCGGAGTGTTATCTCGCCGAGTGCTAAGGTCTCAGATGGCGCTGAGATAATGGGCAACATTGTTGTTGGAGATGATTGCGTAATTGGGAGAGGCGTTGTGATACAAGGGCATGCTTGGATCGGCTCAGGGACGAGCATAACAACCGGTGCAATACTTCGCGGTCACAACATCATTGGGCGAAATTGCAAAGTGCGGGATTATTGCCTTCTTGGGAGCAATTCGGTTCTTGGCGACAACTGCATAATTGGACACGCAGCCGAATTTGATGGGCTCGCATTTGACGGCGCTTATTTTTATCACTACTGCGAGGTTGCTGGTGTTGTCGGAAGTTCTGTTGACATAGGTGCTGCAACAGTTTGTGGGACATTGCGCTTTGACGATTTAGAAAAGGTGCACACAGTTCGCTCAAGGAAGGAGATACCTCATATCGGTGCAAATGCCACTTACATCGGTGACTACTGCCGAACTGGAGTAAATGCAATCATCATGCCGGGATGCAAAATTGGATGCTATAGCATTGTCGGACCGGGAGTTGTGCTATACGAGGACTTACCGCCACGAACGCTTGTTTTAGTCAAGCAAGAGTTGGTGAGGAAGGAATGGGGTCCAGAGAGATACGGCTGGTGAGAGTTTGTTGGCTCTTTGCGCCTCTTTGGTTGAGCTGGGCTATTAAGCCAATCGTAGCTGAAGGAAGCATACGCAGCATAGGTTCATTGGGGCAGTATGAACAACCTGAGCAACTTGTTACCCTATTCAAACCGCAGCCGATTGAAGAGGGACAATTTGAAACGGAGGCAATCGGCGGCAACAGCAATATGCGGGTGTTGAAGCTGCGTTTCCCAACGCCGTTAAGGTCGGGTGTGATTGAAAATGACACTGTTCACTCACTCGTTTACATCCCGAATTCTTCCGCAAAAGAGCCTGTTCCAGCTGTCGTTATTCTTCACCCACTTGGTGTCCGAGATGCAGCGAATGAACGATACCTTGCAAGGTCACTTGCCTCCATCGGGATTGTGGCTGCAACTATGGAGCTACCATACCATATGCATCGCGCTCCTATAAGCATGGGTAGCGGTGAGTTCATTTTCCGAACTACACCGGAGAACGCCATAAAAGCTCTCAGGCAAGCCGCAATGGATGCAATGAGGCTGATTGATTGGCTATGCATGCAACCGTTTGTTAACAAGTCAAAGCTTGGCATCGTCGGTGTAAGCCTTGGTGGCATCATAGCTGCATTGCTTGCTGGCATAGATGAACGATTGACTGTCTGTGTCAATGTGCTTGGTGGCGATATCGCTTTAACGATTTGGGATAGCTGGCTCACAAGGCAGTTTAGGCGTTCGCTTGAGAAGCAGGGTGTAACGCTTGATGACTTGCACTCAATGCTATACTGGATCAACCCTACAACATATGCTGCAATGGCGAGGGGAAAGCACATCTTGATGGTCATGAGCGAATATGATTTATTTGTTCCAAGGAGAGCATGCATTAAACTGTGGGAAGCTTTTGGGCGACCGCCAATGATTCGCCTTTACACCGGTCACCTGTGCGCTCAATTCAGCGCACCGGCACTTAAAGACGCCATCATTAGCTTCATCAAAATGACGATGTTTGAGAGCAAGAGCGCTGAGGAGGCTGCCTCAAAACTTGAACAGGTGCCAATTGTCGCTTTAAAATCCGAACTGATGCTGCCGGTTGGTGGCAATGTTGGAGCTGGAGTTGCAATTGAGCTGTGCGACATTGACAGCGCAAGAAGAACCTCAATTGACATTCACTTCACCACAGGTGGCATATACGCCGCGATTCAATGGGAAGTATCGCGCAACTTAGCTATCGGAGCTTGCATGCGCTTGGATAAAGGGCAAAAACTCCATCCACACATTTCGTGTTTTATCATCCTGTGAGGAGTGCAGTTAGCATTTTTTGAGGGCGCCAAAAACGACGCATTTTACTTCTCATCATCAATTGCGTTTCGCCTTGCATTTAAAGCGGGCATGTTACCAAAGGATGTTTGCCAGCGAGGTGAAGCAAAGATGCGTTGCACTAACATGCTGCTGTGCATCTATCTTTCCCTCTCTCTATTTCACTCAGCAATGTGCCTTCAGCAAAATGTGAGGTGGCGTTTCGTCGGTGGTAGTTGGAGGGTTGTGGATGGGCAAATTGTTGGTGAGAGCACCGGTGGGCATGCATTTGCCATCCCAACATTTAGCCGATATGGTAGGGCGCAAACTGTGGAAGCTGTAATGCTTCCCAAGGAACGCATCGCGGGTGGTTGGGTAGCGGCAGGCATTTGCATTTACCAAGATGGCGGCAACTTCTGGCGGTTAGCTCTCGTTGAAGCGCCGGATGGCAAAACAAGATACGCAGAGCTCGTGGCTATGAATGATGGCGTATGGCAGGCACAAACCGAGTTGAAGTTAAAGGTGATAGCTGAGCACGGTTCAACTTTCTCATGGTCATGGGGGCAAAGATACCAATTGCGCATCTTGCTCACTCGCTCGGAGATTGAAGGGCAAGTGATTGACTTGAATGGCAATCTGATGTGGCGAAGATGCTATGCGCTCAATGACACTCCTATAGTGCGTTCCGGGTGGATGGCATTGAATGTGCAGGGCATGAATGCGTCATTTGACGGCGCAAGACAATCAGTTCAAGGAGAGATAGGTGTGGTGCTAAGCATGCGAAGCGCTGTCGTGGTGATGGATGAAGTGATGGGCAACCTGCATCTGAGCAGGGCGCTTGCAAATGAGCTGAATGGCATCGGCTTGAAGGTGAGATTGGCAACGCTAAAAGAACTCTCCGATGATAAGTGGTGGCGCTCAATTGACTCGGGGATTACTGTCCTACCAAATGGCAGGCGCATGCCAGCTGCTTGCAGGGATGGCTTGCTTGAATTTTTGAGGTGTGGCGGGAAGATAATCACATTCGGTGTGCCACTGTTTGAAGAGGTGCTATTTCGTGTCCGCACCCAAACTGGCGAGAGGTGGATGACAGCCGGCGAAATTGATGCGCTGCGCAGGGCGACAAAGCCGGAGCGATTTCTCATCGAGCGAGTTGATGAGGCGGAGTTGAAGCGTTGGACGCATGCAGCAAGCCATAGCGGTGTTTCTGATAAGCTCGGCGTTGAGCGTTACGCATTTAAAGCCAACGGAACTACGCTTGATGCGTTGCGAATTGACCTTGAGCTTAAGGGGTGGGGCATATTCTCTCGGGCATTTGATTCATCGCCATTCGAGAGCGGTCATGTGCTCACATGCCTGTGGGCTAAAGGTGCACCGCAAACTAAATCGCTCATGATTGAATGGCGCGAGGTTGACGGCTCACGGTGGTTTGCGCATGTCCCATTGAGCGCCGAATGGAAGCTGATTGTCCTATCGCCGCACGACTTCATTTTTAGGAGGGATAGTCCAACTGCGGGCAAGCGTGGCTTTGCCGGCGATTGCTTTAAAGTTGAAAATGCACGCACGCTCGTCCTTGGCATGGAAGGACCTATGCCACATGGCATGCACACAATTTTTGTCGCCGGAATCGGCACAGCAAAAGACCCGGTTGAAGGCGCGCAAGTCAAATTCGCAGCGCCATCACTTGAGGCACTCTGCCCAGCTTACAAGTTCTATCCGTTGCGCAAAGTTAGCAGCATAAACTTTATCGGGATGCCGCCTCACAAACCGGAGAAGTTAATTTTGAGTGCGCCGCTACAGCGCGCAGTTGCACCAGTCCCAAGGCACACTGGCATCGGCTTCGTTGGCGGGCGCCCATCACGATATGTGCCGTTGGCTAACCCACCAATTGCTTGGCTGATGCTGAATGCCGATTTGCCGTATGCACGCTCTTGGTGGCTTTGCTTCGGGAGTGCTGACGAGGACTTATGGCTCACAAAATCATCCCTGAATCTAATCCGCAGGATGATTGAGCGGTTGATTGATGGCATCGTGCTGATTGAGGGGGGCGCAGACAGGTTCACAGCATATGAAGACGAGGCAATCAAGCTTGGCGCAACGGTGGCTAACCTCAGTGACAATGCCGCAGACATCAAAGTTAGGGTTGAAGTCAAAGCGATAGCCGGCGCGAAGGCAACAACCAAAGCTGCCATATCATTTGAGGAGAAAATCAGGCTCACATCGGGAGATATTGAGACGGTGACATGGAAGCTGCCCAAGCTTAGAAGTGGGCGATACGAGGTGGATGTGAGGTTGCTTAGCGCCTATGGCGGCGCTGAGGTAACTTACGATGAGTTGCGCAGCGAACTTGTTGTCACAATGCGCCCAAAAGTAACTGATGAAGACAAGGTCACAATTCGCGGCGGTCACTTCGTCCATCGCGGCAAGCGTTGGTTTGCCTTCGGACTTAATTACTGGCCGCGCTTCATCGCTGGACAGGAGCCGACTGACTACGGTCGCCATTGGCTTGACCCAATAAATTACGACCCAACTGTCGTTGAGGAGGACTTGCGCATTTTGAAGTCCATCGGGATGAACTGTGTCAGCATTTCATTCTACAATGCCAATCAGGCATTGCCGCTGCGCGATTTTCTTCGCCGCTGCTATGAGCATGGCATCAAAGTTAACTTATTCATCTCCGGTGCGCATCCGCTTGAATTCAATCCTAATATCATTAGGCAACTCATTGAATCTGCTGACCTACCCAATCAACCGGCATTGTTTGCATATGACATCGCTTGGGAACCTCGTCTTGGCGGCTACGGTAATAGGCGTGCACACGATGCCGAATGGCGTAAGTGGCTAATTGAGAACTACGGGGACATTGAGGCAGCTGAGAGGGACTTCGGCTTCAAACTACCCAGGGATGATAAGGGCAATGTAACTGTGCCGATGGATGAGCACCTGCTCAAGGATGGCGAGTGGCGAATTATGGCAGCTGCTTATAGGCGCTTCCTTGACGACTTCATCAGCCGCAGCTATCGTAGGGTCTGTCGGTTCATACGCAATCTTGATCCAAACCATCTCATAGGCGCGCGCACCGGCTATGGTGGCGGTCCATTCGGCGCAGAGGGGGCATTCCCATTTGACCATACTGCTGGCGCAAAGCATTTGGACTTCATTTCGCCCGAGGGATGGAATCTCGGTTGGCTTGGGCAGGCTGACGAGGAACAGTTTGCAAGTGCTGCCTTCATAACTGCATACGCCCGTTGGGCTGGAAATGGTAAGCCGGTGTTCTGGGCTGAATTCGGATTGACGCTCAGGCATGGTTCATTTTCGCTTGATTGGTATGACGATGAAGAGAGACTAAAGGCACAAGCTAAGCTTTACGAGGCGTTCTATCGCCTAATACGAATTACCGACGCCGATGGTGCAATGGGATGGTGGTTTCCCGGAGGATACCGTGTTGATGAGAGAAGCGATTTTGGTCTCGTCAACCCCGATGGGACAATTCGTCCGGCTGCTGAAGTTGCAAGGAAATGGGCTACAGCCTTCATGAACATGCCGATGGTTGACCGCAGGCAAGTTGCCTATATTACGATTGACCGAGATGAGAATGCCCGCGGTCCGATGGCGCTATGGTTAAAACATGGTGATGAGGCATCAAGGCTTTCAAGGGATGGTAAGCTCGTTATGTTGCGCACCGATGGCACAGGGAAGACTTGCGATGAAGTCCCGCGTCTTGCGATCGGCAACACCAAATGGGAACCTATGAAGCCGCCAAAGTTCATCAATGGCGAATTCAACGCTGTCTTCATATCGCCGGATGGAAAGCGATGGCACGAGGTGAACGATGGTGATACCGTCAGGTTGAAAGAGCTTGGTTTTGGCAACGCTGAGTCGTTATGGCTCAAGGTTGAGCTTGGCAACACAGGCGAAGCCGCATGGCTACCGCCAAGCCAATGCAAGGATGAATTAAACGGCATCGTCCTTTCCATCGGCGTAGATGGAAATGAGGCAATGCGCGTGCCAATCACGAAAAGGGTTGAACGATTTGAGGATGTAGCGGTTAATGGCATTAAGCTGCCGTTGCCAAAGAAGGCTTTGGCAGTCCAGATCACACTGAGGCTGCAGTGGCGCAATTCGCCATTTGGTGAGGCAGTAAACTTCTTTTTGGAGCGCTGAATTGAGGATGGCAAGCGGGCGGCATCATCCCGTAAAGACATGTGCAAGATGCGCGTGCTACGGGGGTGAAAAATGTGTGGAGACATATCACATGGGCAACTGACTTCTCGGAGCTTTCTGACGCAGCGCTTTATTTCGTTTTGCCGCTTGCCAAACAGATGGGTTCAAATGTGGCGCTTGTGCATTGCATACCGAACATTGCAGCGGCATACACCAGTGGGCAGCTGCTTGAACCATTGCCTGCCGAGATACCGATACTCATGGGCAATGTGCTTGCGCAGATTAGAGAGGAAGCAATTGAAAGGCTTGAGGCGAAGGCGAGCGAACTCCGTTCAATGGGCATAGGTGTTGAAGTGCACATCCTTCAAGGCGATGCGCATCATGCCGTAATTGAATTTGCACACAAGTCCGAAACAGACCTGATCGCCATAGGCACAAAAGGCGTTAGCGGCATCGGCGAGAAGTTGCTTGGCTCAACGACAGCTCGCATCATACAAGGCTCTGATAAGCCTGTATTATCCATAAACCAGCCACGCAAGCCAAAGCTTGAAAGCATGCTTGTCCCAACAGACCTTTCGGAAGCGAGCTCATTTGCGCTCTCGTATGCGATAGCGCTCGCAAAGTTGATTGGCGCATCTGTGCATGTCCTTCATGTGATGGAGCTGCTTGAAGCCATCGGCGAAAGGGAGACAGTGAACAGGCTTGAGGTGATGGTTAAGGCAAAGCTTGAGGTGATGGCTGAAGCCGCAAATGGCATAAGCGACAAGACGCATATACATGCTCTTAAAAGGCATCACGCTGCTGAAGGCATACTTGAATTCGTTGATGAGAACAACATTGACCTTGTAATCATGACGACGCACGGGCGCACGGGCTTGGCACGCTTCCTTTGGGGGAGCGTTGCGGAGCGAGTCATCAGAGAATGCAGTGCGCCAGTTATCGCCGCAAGGGCAAAGGCATTTGAGAGGGCTTTGAGCAAGAGGGCTTTGTAGCAGAGTTTATTAAGGCGCGCAGTGATGTGCCATCAGGATGGGAGCAACAGACAAATGGTGAGGGATAATTTAAGACGCCGCTTTAGTGTCGCTCAATTTTTGTCGCAGCTGAAGCTACCCCCAAATGATGCACCCATGATGCATCATTTATGGTGTGGGCTCATTCAAAAGCGAATTATGCGGGCGGATTAAAGCTGCCCATGCATTCAGCTCCCTGAATTCCATTCTAAAATTGTGAGGGAAGAGGATGTGGAGGTGATGGAAATGGTGCTGCTCAATCTGGCACGCTTGTTTTTTGCATTTGGGGCGCTCGGTGAACATGAGGCATTGACTCAAAGGTATGAAAATGCTACACCAGTGCAAACTCAAATTGAAGTGATTGACGAACGCCTGCTTGAGCTGTTCCCAAAGGACACTGTAGCGGTGAGGCTTGCAACCAATTTCGTCTTCACCGAAGGACCGGTTTGGCATCGTGATGGCTACTTGCTTTTCAGCGACATACCAGCCGACACGATTTACAAATGGACTCGTGATGGCAAAGTTGAGATCTTTCGCAAGCCGAGTGGACAGAGCAACGGTTTGACATTTGATTCCGAATGGCGTTTGATAGCATGCGAGCATCGCACAAGGCGCGTTACGAGGACGGAAAAAGATGGCACGATAACTGTTCTCGCTGAGCGCTATGAGGGCAAACGCCTGAACAGCCCAAATGATGTTGCGATTTGGTCTGACGGCAGCATCTACTTCACGGACCCACCTTACGGTGTAAAGCCGAGCGAGCGTGAGCTTGACTTTCAAGGACTATATCGCATCTCATTGGATGGCAAATTAACGCTCCTCGCAAAAGACTTTGATCGTCCAAATGGCTTGGCATTCTCACCCGATGGCAAACGACTTTATGTTGACGACTCGGCAAGAAGACATGTGCGTGTTTTCAAAGTCAACGAGGATGGCTCACTGTCGGGTGGGGAAGTTTTTGCTGAATTGAAAAGCGATGAACCTGGGGCACCGGATGGGATGAAAGTGGATGTTAAAGGCAATCTATATGTCACAGGGCCTGGCGGGCTTTGGGTCTTTGACGGCAACGGGAAGCTGCTTGGCAGAATCAAGTTGCCAGAGATACCCGCAAATTGTGCCTTTGGCGATGACGATAAAAGGACGCTATTTTTGACGGCGCGAACCTCACTGTATGCGCTCAGGGTAAGTGTGAGTGGCATAGCGCCATGATTGTCTTTTTGCTGACAGTTGGTGCTCAGACAGCTGCGTGTCCCAAATGATCGCAATGTTGCATGGACAGCTTGAAGGCCGCAGTGGCGCAATGTTGGAGCGAGTGAATCAAACTTGTTTCCTCAGGGCACATGAAATATGCCCTTACTGATTGCAATGTGTTCATCACCGGCGCAAGCTACCCTCTGCTCATAGCGATGCTCAAATTAGACTCTCAACCTCAAAGTGTTTCTGCAGAGCGCTCAAATTGAACCGGGAGGCAAGTTAGTGGGTGACTCCCGCGAGCCGCTGAAACAATACGGTCATAGAGGCTTCAAACTCGCTTTCAAGTTTGCGGTTGTTTTTAACGACTGTCGGTGAAAAGCTACAACGCAATCAAATCCATCACGATACGGATTGGGCGGTAAATGCGTTTTTCAAGTGGCTCTCACGGTCACAATGTCCATGCTGCACCGACTTTTGATTTGAAATGAAGTTCTTAGCGCGGTGTCAGAAATACCCTCATCACCCAAAGCGCGACTGCACCGCCACCAATGAAGGTAATCGCCACCAACATAGCCGCATTCCAAACGAGCGCCCTGACTCCAGTTGGCTTTTCCTCGCCCATGTAAGATAAGCTGTTGTGCAAGATAAAAAAGCCGATGTAAACGGCTGGTATGAAGAGCAGGCAAATTGAAGAGGCGAATACAGCCACCCAAAATGGCAACTCGCTATACGCCACACCTAAAACGCCAACCGATGGTATGAGCATGCTCAGTCGGTATACCCAACCTTCGTGCGGACGGTTAAGCATCTCACAGACGATGAAACCGCTTGTCAACATGTGCAGCGTTATCGTTGACAGAGCCATTCCGAGCAACCCGAGCCCCATGAAAATCCTTGAGGCGCTTTCACCCATCAACTCGCCGAGTATGTGAGCCACATCACCTGCACCCTTAACTTCAACGCCTCTTGGATGAATGACATTTGCAGTGGCGATGATGATTAGCGATGTTGCAATCATGAATGGCAATGCCATTCCCATCCAGAGGTCAAAGTAGGCAAGCTCCGTATGTTCTTTTCGCCAACCCCTTTTAAGGAGCGAGTATGGGTAAAGGAAGACCATGTTTATTCCGACTGAAGCACCAATACCACCCATAACTATCGTGAGCCCTTTTGGGTCGCTTGGCAAACGGGGGATTAAAAAGCCTTGCAATGCCTCGCCCCAATTCACACCCGTCTTAAGCACGACTAAAAACATGGCGAGCAATATCCCAAGAACTATTGCGCGAAGCGAATGCTCATACAGCCTAACACCTTTAATCCCGTAGCTGTAACTCCAAGAGATAGCTATTGCGAGCAGAAGCAGTGCACCACCATAAAGCCACCTTGGTATGCTTATCCCGGCAAGCTCAGCCAAGTCCGATATCACAGAGCCGGCAAGCGCATATTGAGGGAAGTGCCAGATGATGCTTGCAAGCAAAGCTGCCACACCCCAAAATAAAGCCATGCCAATATGCAATCGCTCGGCAAAGACTGTATATGGGCGAAGACCGGTTGCAAGCGTTTGCTTTGCAATTGCTGAAAGCATAATTACGCCCATGATGATTGCAAGCGGGTGCACCCAGAGGAGCATATAGCCATATTTAGCACCCGCCAAAACACAAGCGCTCGCCGTGCCGCTGCCAAGCGTGAAGGCGCTTTGCAGGTATCCTGGTCCGGAAAGTTTGAAGTATATCCAGAGACGACTGAGCAGCGGGCGCTGAAGCAACTCAGCCATCTCACTTGAACCCTTGGTCAACTCAGCCATCTGACTCACCTCTTCATCACACGCTATAACACCATTTTCAAAAAAGTAACACCAAGCCTATGTAGCGTCATGACTTGTCCACGACAGCCTTTTCCGTCGTCCCACAAGTGGCAACGCTGCATTGTAAGAGTTTTATCGTTTCGTGATTCAAACGGCAATCATGACTTTATAGTATACTACACAACCAATCGCAGAAAGGACGGGTGAACTATGCTTAAAATATGCCTACACTCTTCGCTCAAAAGTTTGTTCGTGCTAAGTTATCCATGCCACCGGCTTTAGCCATCGGTTGATGGCGAATTAATGAGCGCAAAATTTATTTGGCGAAAAATTTTCTGCCACACCGAATGAGTCAAAACGGAAGATTCGGAGGGCGAGGCTATTTCCGAGCCGAAAATTTGTTTAAGCTCGTAGTTAGCCACAAAGCGTTAGCGAAGTGGCGTCAAAAATCCAGCTAAATTCGTAGTTAGTCATGAAGCGAAAGCTAAGTGGCGTCCTAAATTGTCCCTTGCTCCATTTTTACGGCACTACGCTTCGTGCCTTACTACAAACTACCTTGAGGGGAATGCTCGTGTTAGCCACGAAATTGGGAGGACAAGGCTATTGCCGAGCCGAAAAGCTTTTGAGAGAATTTTACGCCGTCTAAAGACGGCGCTAAGAGAATTCATCAGCAACTGTGGGCTAAAGCTCATAGCATGGTTGTGGAAAAAGCACTTACCAGTAACATTTATCTGTTTGTTCCGCAATAAGTTGGGTTGCATACCGTAGCTTTTTGAAACGGTATAACTCTCATTCCACGCTTGCCAGCGAACTTGAAAGGCACAGGCAAAACTTTAACGGCACTCCCTGTGCGTCAACTTACAAACTCTCCTTAGAGCAACTCATGGATAATGCTGCTTCGTTGTGGGAAGCGCACCGCTTACCTTCAATGCTAATTATGATTGGGGCAGTCCGGTCAACCATCCTTCCTCCAGTGATGACCTCAAATGTCACAAGCCATGTCGCAAAGCCTCCAAGCACTTGCTTGGGGAAGGAAATCACTAAGCTTTCACTTACCCGCTGGCACAAGACAACCTCTTGGGAAATACCTACCACCTCATGAAACTCACCGTTGCCCCTTACGGAGACCACTAAATTGTATCTTGCATTACCGCTGCACGCTGGCTTGAACATGTGCAGGCGATATGCTATAAGCTCACTTGCCTTAGAGCGCAAGTTGACCGTTACCGTGAGCGATTCACCGGAGCAAAAAACGAGTATGCTTTTCACATCGGCGCTTGGACGGATAGCTGGCATAACTGGTTCAAACAGTCGGTCATGAATTAAAATGCCATTTTCAAGGTGCTCACTTGTATCGGCTTTCTCAAAAACCTCCGTTGAGCGAACGAAGCTGTTCATGAAGCGAGGCATGATGGAACGCTGTGACTCATATGCCTTGATGGCTTTGGCTTTTAGTGTGACTATGTCCTTTGGCAAGGACAACATTATCCAGCCTTCAAATGCGCCCTCGCTCAACATCTTCGGTGGTAATAACGGCAACTTAGGGAAGTTGCCCTGCGGCTCCGGATACCTACCGAAATGCACAAGGTATTCGTAAACACCCACACGCCCATCCAACTTGCCCTCATATCTCAACTCCATTAGCGCTGCGAGAGAAAACACATTTGTAGCCCAATGAACAATGTGGTCATCGTGCCTGTGTGGGATAAATATGCTTGTCGGATTGAATTCGCTTATGGAGCGTTTAAGCTGATCAATGACTTTATCAGCACAGAGAGCAAATGGCTTTATGCCGTTGGTGAATGGATGCGAGTAGCAACTCTTGAGCGCGTTTTTCACGCACGGGTTATCTTCTCCCCAATGTCTGAGCCACATCTGCCCCATTGCCGTCTCCGGGATGCCGAGGAATTCCACCTCAATGTTTCTCGTTGTATCCCCGAGTATGCTCAACGCTTTGCTTGCCTCACTGGCACGCACTTTGGCAAAGCGCAACCTATCCTGTGTGCTTACAAAGACAGTTCGCAACTCCTGCTCAAGAGCAAATGTGAAGCCCTCGCCAAGCGTCACAAAGAGCACCTTCACAAGCGCATTGTTCCTTGAGAGCAAAGCAATCAACCCGCCACATGCCAACACTTCGTCATCCGGATGCGGTGATATGATTAGCACTCTATCGCCAAGTTCGCTGAGGTTCATTTCATGTGCATTTGACGCATTTGCCTTCTCCACGAAACGATGACACTGCACAAATTGTGATGCAAGCACAGCTGCCGAGATTATGGCGATGAACATGCTGATGATGCGGCATATTAGCCCGCGCAAGTTAACCACCACCTCGCACCACAGCAGCGAACGCACCACCAACTATTGCATGGCAGACAATGCCCCTCGCAAAGCATTCGCCGCCGGCTGCTTAACAACTGCCCTGCAATTCGATATCAACCTATGCGTTGTGCAGCGCACTTGGCTATAAAATTGAGCCTATCAACCAGCCGCAGCATTGCCATCGTGGCTAATGAGCGAGCATCACCCTTTTGAAACAGCCTCAAAGTCGCATTTTGAGTTGGCTTTGCACCCCAAAGAAGCTTGTATTGCTCGCAACCACGAAGGAAGTCAAACAACAACGCTTTTGATTCAATCGCGTGCTTGATTGCGTAACCCATAAGGACTGTCCCAATGCTATACTTTCCAAACTCCGGTGCAAACCCACCACCATAGTAACATACGGCGCTGTCAAACCTGAGGCAATAATGCACAGCTGCAAAAGTCCCGTTCAGCTTCATGAAATGCATAGCGAGCCATCCATTTTTAAGGGCAAGGCTTGCGAACCGACGATGAAAACACTGCACCGATGGGAGAAAGAAAACACCAGGCTGTAATCTTTTCCGCCAGCGCCTCGCATGCAAGTTGAACATATGCTCAATCACTTCGTTGAGTTGTTCTTCATTAACGACGACGCCAACTTGCACATCAAACAACTTGCGCAGCTGCCGTTCTCTTCTCTTCAGGTTGGAACGCAGGTTACCCCTCACCAATGATAAAAGGTGCTCAAATGATGATGGCAGCTTGAGCACTGGGCAAACTTCTGAGATGCTCAAATGACATGCGATGCCAAACTGCCGCCCCTCATCCTCACACCACGCCTTTATCAATGACGGTATCCTTGAGGTGAGTGAGAGCTCACGCATTTCAATTACATCCCAAAGGTAGCGGTGCGAGGCTAAGTATCGCATCAGCGCAGCTACTGCCACCTGTTCCATGCCCGGCTTTATAGCCACCTCACCGTAATCCGAGATTCCCGTCCCAATGAAGCTGATGAGGTTGCTGCCAAGGGCACAAACACGCCTGATGAACAGCGGCGCAAATGCCAACGGCTCACCGAAAAGTTCAACACAGGTTATGAACAACTCGCCATGCCCGAATTGTTTCCACCAAGTTGAGAGCCATTCGCTCGTTACAAAGATGGCTCTATTTGGTGGCACCCAGCTGCTGATGCACTCATTCCAGCATTCAGCCATATTAATGAACTCGTCAAAGTTGTTGAGCACTCTGACCCTGACGCTGCTCATTGCAACCACTCATCCAATTCCCGCGACATAATTGAATTTCGCTGCGCTTCAAACTCATGTAACAAAAAGCGAACCGAAAGCGACATAGCAGTGACATCACATAGTTTGCCTACGGACTGGCATAGCTTCAAGTGTGCTCAAATGTTCAATTCCCTTCTGGAAGAGGTGACAATGTTTTGTGATAAGGGATGATTTGCTTTGCGCTCATCCAACAAAGTGAGGTGACAACTATGCTCACATCCGAGATGGTTAAACGCTTTGCACTTGAGTGCGGTGCGGATATAGTCGGCATAGGTTCAATGGACAGGTTTGAGGGCGCCCCAAAAGAGTGCGACCCAAGATATATCTTTCCGGACGCAAAAGCCATTATAGGGCTCGGCTTTAGGATACATCGTGGACTGCTTCGTGGAATTGAAGAGGGAACTTACTTTGCTGGCTATCCAGCAATGGGCTATGCAAGCATCAACGATGTGTTTGCACCAATGGTTTTGAGGTTCGTCGGCAACTTCATTGAGGATCACGGGCATGAAGCTTTGCTTTATCAAAACACAAGCGTTAGGCTCGGATGCGGTGTTGGAAAACCGGTGGCGGAGGGTTTGCCAAAGCCCGATGTCTTTCTTCACTTCCGCATAGCTGCGTTTATTTGTGGCATGGGTGAAATTGGCTATAGCAAGCTTTTGCTCACACCACACTTTGGACCAAGGCAAAGGTTTGCCTTCCTCATCACCGATGCACCACTTGAACCAGACCCAATCTTTGATGGTGGTTTATGTGACCGGTGCATGCGATGCGCAAATGAATGCCCAGCTGGCGCAATAAGCAAAACAAGGACTGTAAAGATCATGGTCGCAGGTAGAGAAATTGAGTGGGGCGAATTTGATGAGACAAAATGTGCAGCAGTATATCAAATTGGCACGCCAAATTGCAGCCCATTCCTTGATGATGGCACCGCAAAGTTTGTCCTGGATTTGATTGAGGGAAGAACCAAAATGTCAGCCGGAGAAGCCTTCTCCAAGGCAAGACAAATGGTAGCATACAGCAGGAATGCATGGGAGAGCTACCATCATCCATCGGCAATATGTGGTGGCATGGGTTGCATAAGAGCATGCATGATACACCTTGAATCTCAAGGCAAGCTAAAAAACAAGTTCCATCAACCATTCCGAAGACGAAAGCCATGGTGGCATCAAGCATCTTAGTTTAGCGACTAAAGTTCAGTTCACAGATAGACGGATAAATGGTGGATGCTCTTTGCTCCAAAGTTTATTTGTTCGTAGTAAGGCGCGAAGCGAAGTGCCATAATTGAGTGCAATGTGCGGAGTGCGAGGCACTGAGTAAAAAACAACACCGCACTTTGCACCCGCACTGATTTTATGCCACTCTGCTTTCGCCTCACGGCTAACAAGAACCTAACCAACAAGGCTTGTAGTAAAGAGCGAACAGTGGGTGTAGCTTTTGGCACGAACTTGAACACAAGTAGCTTTAGAGACGAACTTAAACAGGAATGGCTTCACTACGAAACATACAAACTCAGACCCCCAAGCCATATTTGCAGAAGCAACATTAACACGCCCATGCTACAATGTAGGGATGGCTTTAGGTATGAGCCACAATACGGTGGCTTTAGAAACGAACCTCAATTGAACATTGTGGGGGTGAGTGAGGATGGCGAAAAAGATAGGCTATGATGACACTCCATTCCTCCCGGGAACAAGGTGGCGTGTGCATGACGGCAATCGCCCTCAACCGAAAGTTGTGCGTCCCGGGACATTCAGCACACAGGATGTGCCCGGAAAGCCACCATCGGATGCAATCATCTTGTTTGACGGCACTGACCTATCAAAGTGGCGAAGCTGTGTTGATGGTGGACCTGCAAGGTGGAAAGTTGAAAACGGCTACATGGAGGTCGCCCCTGGAACTGGCGACATTGAAACAATTGAGCACTTTGGCGATTGCCAACTGCATATTGAGTGGCAGGCACCAGCTGAATCATCTGGCGAAGGGCAGGCAAAGAGCAACAGCGGTGTCTTCCTCATGGGGCGATACGAAGTTCAGGTCCTGGACTGCTACAATAATATCACCTATCCCGATGGGACGACTGGCGCAATATATGGTCAGTATCCACCACTCGTTAATGCTTGCCGACCGCCAGGTGAATGGCAGGTTTACGACATCATTTGGGAAGCGCCAAGGTTTGATGGTGATAGGCTAATAAGACCAGCCTACATTACAGTGCTTTTCAACGGTGTAGTCATACACAACCACACACCACTTTATGGGCGCACAGGACATCGTCAACTGCCAAGGTATGAGCCACACCCGCCAATTGGTCCGCTGCGCTTGCAAGACCATGGAGATGTGGTGCGCTTCCGAAATATCTGGTATCGCCTGCTAAAACGCTATGACGAAGTGTGACTAACATCACAAATGTAATGATAGAATGATAGACGGTATCCCGTTCACCACAGTTTGCTCACTGCTAAGGTTTGTCGCTTTAAGGAACTACAAAATGGTGCGGTGCGAAAGGTGCAACAGATAAGGTGTGAGTTTAATTTGCTACAAACTTTGCTGGTTAGACTTTGTGAGTTAAGCTTTGTTAGTCAGGTTTATAGTTAGCCACGAAAGCGGAAAATTCGTGATGAAAAATCGGATGGTCGGGCTACTGCCGACTGAAATTCGGCACGCCGGTAGGCGTGCCCTCCGAATTGATGGAAAATCCGTTAGGAAAAAATTGGAGGACGAGGCTACTGCTGAGCCAAAATTTGTTTAAGTTCGTAGTTAGCCACGAAGCGTTAGCGAAGTGGCGTCAAAAATGCGGTTAAGTTCGTAGTTAGCTATGAAGCGATAGCGAGGTGGCGTCCTAAATTGTCCCTTGTCTCGTGTCCCGTGTTCCATTTTTACGGCACTACGCTTCGTGCCTTACTACGAACTACCTTGACGGGGATGTTCGTAATTAGCTACGAAATCGTAGGGCGAGGTTAATGCCGAGCCGAAGATTTGCATACCATGTAGGGCAGGCGAAGCCTGCCCGAAAAAATCATGTCAAGTCCACAAAACCGTAGGGACGGGTGAAACCTGTCCGGAAAGAAAATTCGAGCGAATTTCATCTGCCCCTACATCTAACTGTGTAAGTCCTATGGTTATCATTTACGCCATTTGTGGCATCGGTTGTTGTCATTTTTGGCGGGCTATCATCTGCCTCTACAAAGCGATGCTAACTGTGTAAATCCTATTTCAAACTGTTGGAGGTGAGTTCAATGAGAGTTGTAGTAAGCGTCATTGTGCTTCTTACCACTGTCACATTAGCTTTTGCAATCTCACCGCTGGCAGTCCGCAATGGTAAACTTGTGAATGCCAAAACTGGCAAGCCAATCGGCTTATTTGGCGTCAATTTGTTTGAGACACACCTTGGCTGGGCAGTCCGCCAAGATGTGGCTGAAATGGAACGAAACCTTGAGGCAATTGCAAAGTGTGGGTTTAATGCCATTAGAGTGCCGATGAACATGAGCTATATTGAGCCAGCACCAAATGTCTTCCCTGATGACGCTCAATATAGTGAGATAATGCACAAGCATAGGCTCAAGGATGGTTTTCCAAAATTCCTTGATGCGCTTGTGAAGAAAGCCGGAGAACTTGGGCTTTATGTCATATTTGAATTCCATGAACTTCCTTCCGATCCATGGCGCTATTTTGCGGGTGGAAATGAGCAATTGCGAAAAACTGGAAAGCATGGTGGAGCAATCTCATGGATGGCAAATTTGACATTGCGAGAGGATGGAACAATTGAAAAGGTTGAGCTTGATTGGGAAAAAGCCATTGAACATGTCCCAAAGGCATTAGCATGGCTGGCAAGGCGTTATAAAGGCAATCCGATAGTTGCAGCAATTGAAGTGCCATGGAATGAACCAATTGGTGGGCTTGCAAATGAGGAGGAGAGTTATTTCAAGCTTGTAAAAGCTTGTGCAGCGGCAGTAAAAGGAGTGGACAAAAATAGGCTTGTCTTCATGGATACTCAGGATTGGGGGGCTTGTGTCAACTTCTTGCCACCCTCTTCATGCTGGCGTGTTCCAGATGAAGTTGACGCTCTTTTCCCACACTTTTATTTTGGAATGCATTGTCCAAACATGCCATTTGAAATTAGCTTAAATGCTGCGGCAGCAAACTGGGTGAGTTGGTTTTTGGCATATGGCAAGCCAGTTCTCGTTGGAGAGTATGGCATTGCAGGATTGGATTGGAAAAGCTGGCTTGAAAGGAACAAAGAAGTCCTGCAAAAGAGATACCAATTATTTGGAGAAAAACCAATGATAGGGGCATTCTATGCCGATGTATTGCGGGCTTGTCTTGAGCAATGGCTAAAAATGGGCGTTCAAGGTGTATTTTATTGGGCATGGTGGGAGGGCATACCAGGGATGGCTGCACCCTTTAGGGAAAGGACATACGCTTTAACTCATGGTCACGAAGTTTTGATGGAATTTGCGCCAAAGTTCCAAAATATAAGCATAACGAGTGCTGATGCTAAAGTTGTGGTCATTTGTGAGAAGGAAAGGCGAGCACAATATGGTGATCCAAGAGACCTCGCTGCAATCTCTAATTTGCTAATAGCTGCCAATGTTGTGCCATATCATGTCATTTTTGTTGAAGCCTTACTTGGAGACCAAAGGTGGCTTAGGCAACTCAAGCGTTACCAAAAGGTCATCATTCTTGCCGATGGCTTGCGTGAGGGCTGTATTGAACTTGTGGGCAAATTTGTTGAGAAAGGGAGGACTTTTATTGTTAGGCAGGGTGAGGCGAATTGGCAAATTAATCTCCAAAATTGGCTGAAAAATTTGTAATTTGCGTGTTGAAAACAAGACTTTCAGGATTGCCATCAGTTTATGGCACAACTCCATTTGCTTTAGTCAGCAGTTGATGGCGAAACTTAAAACTGTAAGGGAAACTCTCCAATCTTCAAGGTAAGTGCTTCCATAGCTTGTGATAAATCCAATGAACTTGTAGGTGAATTAATGATGGGCAAGAGGAAAATGATGATGGTCTTGGTCAGCTTGATTCTCGTCCAAACGGGTTTGCAAGTATGTGAGGCAACTTATGACGACTTCAATCAAGGCAAGTTGGACAATAGCAAATGACAGCTCTGTAAGGAACTTGACCAATGGTCAATTGTTCGGGTGCGCGATGGGCATTTAGAGGTCTTTGGAAATGGCAAATGGCGCGGGATAAAAAGTGCAAGTGTTTGGCGATTGCCAAAGGAAGGAGAAAATGGAACAATTGGGGCCACTTTCAAAATCCGGTCATTTTTCCACAGAGTTGGCGGGAAACCCCTCAACATCTATGACTCATCAATCTCCCTGTTGGAAGAGATTGAAAACCAAAAGCAAAGGCAGTTTGGCTTCTTGCTTACATGGCCAGAATACAGTGAGGGCGGGAAGTATAAAGTAATAGCAGGTGGCGATTGGGTGCAAACGAAACAGCCGTTCACGAACAGCATAAAAAACTATGAGTTCTTGCGTATCACCATCAGGCGAAGGGAAGGGAAAGCATTTTGCCAGTTGCAATTTTCTAAGGATGGAAGTGATTGGGCGACGCTTCGTTACAGTGCTGCCGACTTGCCAAAAATGGTGCGTATTTACATCGCTTCTTGCTGGGGCGCCCTCACCGTTGATTCTGTGCAAGTTGCCGTTTAAGGGAATGTCCGCGAGGAAGTGAAGCCTATAGCTAAGTTAGGGCAACAGCCAAAATTGCTTCCGTTCATCTACGCTACTGAAGTTCCGAAAGGTATGGCGCCAAATTTGGATGGGAAACTGGACGATGCGATTTGGGGCAGCGCGCAAAAGGTAACGCTTGAGAATCAGCTTGGCACAGACAAGCCGCCAAAACAGGCAACGACTGCACAGGCTGCTTATGATAATGAGAACATTTACATAGCCTTTGATTGTCACGAGGAGAGAATGGACTTAATTCGCACCGTTCATAAGGACCCTTCAGGTCCAGTCTGGCAGGACGATTGTGTAGAGGTGTTCATTCAGCCCGATGTAGACAAGCACTGGTTTTATTACTTTCATGCCGTTGTCAATCCGTTGGGTGTTGGTTTGGACGATTACGGTTATCATAGCCGCTGGCGCTGTGCAGCGAAAAGAAGCGAAAAAGGTTGGACAGTGGAAATGGCAATACCCTTTGCCACGATTGGCGCAAAGCCACCAAAGCAAGGTGAATGTTTCGGCATAAATTTCACTCGTGAGGAACGACCCCATGGTGAACTTAGCAGTTGGGCGCCAGTAAAAGGTCATTTTCATGACTCTGAACGCTTTGGACGAATCGTCTTCGGCTTAGCTAATGTTAGGTTGAAAGGCATTGGGTTGATTGAAGCACAAGGAGAGCAGAGGCAATTGAAGCAGCTGACTATTGCGCTAAACTCAGACATTCCAATACCAGCTGGTGCGGAAGTGACGATTTCGCTTGCAGGGCAACCTTTCAGATTGCCATTAGCGCAAACTAACTTTTTACGCTACACTATCCCTACAGACCTACCCGCAGGACCTTATCGCTGTGGCGTCAGACTGACAGTTCCCAAGCAGCCGACAGTTGAGACTGTTATACCAATTTACCATCCTGGTCGTGGTGGTTTAACAAGTGCCCTTTGGCCTGTGGAAGTTTACAACAACACCTTCTACATTGCCAATGGGCAGCTGGCTTACTTCTGGCTTCTGGTCAGCGATACAAATGGAAGGAAACAGGGCTATGAGGCAGTGATTGAAGTGCCAGAGTGGATGGAGATTTTGGACCCACCAAGCAAAAAAGAGCATGTCAATTGCCCCGAGATTGGCGCAATAAAGCGCGATTGGACAGTTCGTGACGGTCAGCGCTACCGTAAGGTCACCATTAAAGTCACATCGCCACCTTGGGGTGACTCAATTGACAAAGTTGAACTTTGGATGCAGCCGCTTTTGCTCTGGTTTAAGGCGAAAGTCCCAAAATGGTTGAAGTTGCCTCACAATACATGGCTTTACACAACTGTCCGCCGAAATAATGAGGCAGAGCCGACAAGGAAGATTCTTTTGGTAGTTCTGCCAGCAGAAATTGGGCGTCAACCGAAGCGAATCCCAATTTATATCTGGCTTCACGGTCCTGCTTTGCCCAAAACAGGGTGGGAAGAGATGTTGGCGCATTATCAAAAGTTGGGCGTAACTGGATTGCAAGAAGGCATCCACGACGCACGCTTTGACGCTTTGGCGAAAAAGTATGGAATTTCAACGATGCGAAGTTTTTGGTGGTTCTGGTGGGCACCTGAACATTTGAAGAGGCACCCAGAAGATGCCGCAATAAATGCCGAAGGAAAGCCCGCAGATTTGCAACTTGGTATGGTTTGTCCCGAGGTTCTACTCTCGGAAGGAAGCAAAGCATTTGAGGAGGCATTTTGTAACATCATTGCCAATGAAAAAGGCTCGCCAGTTGGATGGAATTGGGATTTGGAAGGACCTGGTGTTTGGCATGTTTGCTTTTGCAAGCGTTGTATGGAAGCGTTTGGGCGATTTTCTTCCGTTAAACTTCAACACAGACTGGACTTTGAAACCATATACAACAATCCGAAGCTAAGGGAGAGATGGGTTGATTTTGCCTTAAGCCAGACTGAGAGAATGGTGAAGAAGTGGGCAGAGCGGATTGAAAAGGAACATACGAAGATGGGTCTTTATATCAACAGTGGTCCGCCCGTGCATGATGGTGTAGTCACAGATGGTCGTTTGCCTTGGCGAAAGGTTTTGCCTTACATCAAAGGCGGGATGTTCTTCAGATATTGCAACTCACCGATTAGAAGCCGAACAACTTTGCATCAAGAATCGGTTCGTTCACTGGAAATGGTTGGCGACATTGGCACGCCACTTTGGGCTATGCTTTCGGTTGGATATAATCGTGTTGACGCATACAACTATCACTACCCTGAACTAACAACATTGCAGATGGTTCAGCATGTAGCGATAGGTTATCGTGGGATTCACTTTTGGTCATATCGTGGTTTTGACGGTCGGTTTAACAATGCTGTCGCCCGTGCCAGCTGTATCATCGCCAAATTTGAGGATTGGTTTTTGGATGGAAAAAGGATAGAGTTGCCTAAAGACGCATTGATTTCTCCTGATATGGTTTTGCCAATTGCTTGGGAGTATAAAGGCAAACTCGCTATTTTCCTGCTCAACTTTGACCCGGTGCATGATGCAAAGGTGCGCATTATGACTGCGCGCTTGCCTATGAAACTGCAATGGTTCGTTAATGCTATAACTGAGAGCCATATCCCACTCAACGAGCCTGTTTCCATACCTCCGCTGAGCATTGTTGTGTTGGAGGAAAAATGAGCCCATCGCAAAAATTGCTTAATTTTTGCCAAAAAGTATCGTTTGCGGCTTGAAATGTGGATTCAAAAAACAAAAACGCTCTTTACTTCAAAGCTTGTTGCTGCTTTACTCCATGCCACTGGCTTTAGCCAGTGGTTGATGAGGAGTTTACAAGCGCCGAATTTATTCGGCGAAAAAAATTACGCCGTCTGAAGAGGGCGCTCAAAAATTCGCCAACTACTATGGGCTAAAGTCCATAGCATGGCTGGGAAAAATGGTCACCAACAAAATTTTCGGTAAAGAGCGACTAAAAATATGAGGGCGTGACCATCATCCTTGACGAAAGAATTAAAGTGAACTTTGGCAAACAAAAAGCTTCCTAACATCCAAAAATTGAGGTAAAATCTGCCCTGTTTATCGCCTTTGCTTTTAAAACGCCTTCCTTTGAACTTAGTCATATGCAGTGTGCGATGTTAAAAAGAATCGCTTTTTACTACGAACTTTGTTGATTAGGTTCGCATTCAGCAACGAAGCTAAAGCGAGATGGCTTAAAATCGGTGCGGAGTGCAAAATGGCAGGTGCAGCTTTTTGTCCCATTTTGAAGTTAGCACTCAATTACGGCACTCTGCTTTGTTGGTGTCTTACTACAAACCGAAAAATTTTTGAGCAAAGAAGGAGGGGATTTTTATCGCCACAGTCTGCCAAAATTTTGAAACTTCACTGTTTGCAAGGGATGAGAGCAAACTTGGTTCTCAAACTTCCATCGCCAAAAAGTGGTGCGCTAAAATTGTTTAAGGCAGATTGCAAACAAAGTTTCAAAGGCTCGTAGTGAGCGAAAAAATACGCCGTCTGAAGACGGCGCTCAAAAATTCCTCAGCGACTACGGGCTAAAGCCCATATTATGGCTGGGAAAACGGTCACTAACAAAAACTGAAGGTAATGGATCTGACAAGCTGTCCAATGATTTCCATTTCGTAGGGGCGTCACTCGTCTTTACAAAAACATGCCGATTTAGAAATCACCGCCAAAGTTTGGTGATTACTATGCGAATTTTGCTGATTAGGCATTCCGAACCTGACTATAGCCGTGACACAATTACAGAGGTTGGGCACCGCCAGGCTAAAGCATTAGCAAATAGTCTGGAAAAAATCCAAATAGACAGGCTATTTGTTAGCCCGCTTGGGCGTGCCCAAGCAACTGCAAAATACATTGCCGATGCAAAAGGCTTGCAGTTTGAAACTTTGAATTGGCTTACCGAGTTGGATGGTGATTTTGGCGCAGATTTATGGGCATGGAATGTCTCTGGGAGTGAGATACTTCAATCTGGCAATTTGCCCGAAATGAACAATTGGCATGAAATTGTGCCATATGGGTTGAAAATGCTGCCGCAATGGGAAACTCTCGCCCAAAATTTTGACAAATTCCTTTCGGAATTCGGCTACATAAGGGATTGCTTGAGATATCGGGTTATCTCGCCAAACAATTTAACAATTGCATTTGTTTCGCATGCTGGCACAATATTAACTCTTTTGAGCTATATTGTCAATATTCCTCTCCCACTTTCCTATATCCATTTTTCTTGTGACCCAAGTAGCTTGACGGAATTGGTTTGGGAAGAGTATAAAGGATACGCAGTCCCAAGAATTGTCAGGTTAAATGACACATCCCACTGGAAGGAGGGTTATTGAGATGCGAATTCTCATCACTGGCATAACTGGCTTTGTCGGCTCGCACCTTGCCGAATATGCTCTAAGAATAGGCGCTGAAGTTTTCGGGACATATCGCTGGCGCTCAAGAATGGATAACATTGAACATTTAATTGGCAAAATTAAACTTGTTGAATGTGACCTTAGAGACCTCACATCAATAAGAAATGCACTAAAGGATGCAAAACCTGACCGAATTTTTCACCTTGCAGCACAGAGCTATGTGCCAACGAGCTGGACAGCACCTGTAGATACAATGCATATCAATGTCATTGGGACTGTCAATTTGTTTGAAGCTGTGCGCCAATTGGAGTTGGATTGCCGAATATTGAACGCTGGCTCAAGCGAGGAATATGGGCTGCAATTTGAGCACGAGTTGCCAATTAAAGAGACAAATCAGTTGCGCCCGC
Source organism: Armatimonadota bacterium (assembly GCA_025062195.1). Taxonomy (GTDB): domain Bacteria; phylum Armatimonadota; class Fervidibacteria; order Fervidibacterales; family Thermosaccharophagaceae; genus Thermosaccharophagus. The sequence continues at coordinate 8,387 of JANXAS010000031.1, read as the reverse complement.
TTTCACCCTATGCTGTTAGCAAGGTTGCACAAGATTTGCTTGGTTGGCAATATTATCGCAGTTATGGCATGTTTATTGTCAGAACAAGGGCATTTAATCACAGCGGACCGCGCAGACCGGAAGCGTTTGTAGATTCTGGCTTTGCTTGGCAAATTGCGAGGATTGAGGCTGGATTGCAAGATGCCATAATTTATGTCGGAAATTTGGACGCAAAGCGAGATTTTACGGATGTTAGAGACATTGTTCGCGCATATTGGTTGGCTTTGGATAAATGCCAACCTGGCGAAGTTTATAACATTTGTAGCGGGAAAGCACACAGCATCCGAGAAGTTTTGGAAATGCTCATAAATATGGCGAAAGTTAGGGCAGAAGTTCGCCAAGACCCTGCAAGGATGAGACCGTCTGATGTCCCAGTTTTAGTCGGCGATAATACAAAATTCCGTGAGCAAACCGGATGGTTGCCAGAAATTCCTTATGAGCAAACCCTTCTTGACATGTTGAACTATTGGCGGGAAAGGATTAGGGCATAATTTGAAATCGGGTGTTAGCAATCCCAGATAACACTTTGGGTGTAAAATTTTTGTGCTCCTGACAGAAGGTGGCGGGATTTTGCACTGATAATTCAAAATAATGTGCCTTAATATTGGCGAGGATGAATTATAAATTGCGCTATTTACCGCAAAGTTCGTTGGTGCTTCGGATGGGCAGTATGAGCTTTAGCCTCAGACAAGATAGCTTCTTGGATTCAAGAACTTTGTGGCTAAAGCTACTCCCATATAATGCATCATTTATGTTTGGAAATCGTTCAAAAGCGAGTTAAGCTAACGGCTTAACAGCTACCATATTTAGCTGTATAACTCTATGGATTTAAAGGGTGATGACTATGAAAATTAGCAAATTTTGGGCACCATTAGCCATTTCAATTCTTTTGCGATTGACCCCTGCTAAACTTGCCACAGTTTCAAGCCACTTTGAAATATTTGAGGTGGCGGATTGGCATAACCAAGAGAAATGCAGGATTTGGGTAAAAATTGTGGACGCATCGGCTTTTGCCAACGGGAAAGAAATTAAGATTCCAGCAAGGGTAATTGTCAAGGTGAGCGATGGCTCATACTACGATGGCAGTGGACGCGGTGTTTACAGAGATGGGCGTTTTTATGCCGATGGAGAATTCATTGCCGAAGTTCCGCCCGGAAAGACAGAGATTTCCCTATCTTGCGGTCCAAACTATATCCCATTGAAAATCGCTGTAGAAGCAAAGCCTGGCAAGGAGATGAAAATTATTGCCAAACTTTTAAAGTGGTTTTCGCCGCAAGATTTTGGGTGGTTTTGCGGTGATAATCATGTTCATGTTCGCCATGATCCGGTTGGTGAAATCAAGATGGATGAAGAATACGGAGCACTCCAGGCAAGGGCTGAGGGATTAGATTACATTACAGAGGCTGATGCTAAAGGTCAGAAGGAAATTGAGGAAAAATTGAGCAAAACTTGGTTTTTATACAGGCAAGCTGCAGAGATACGCCCCGGATGCTTCGTTGGGCATGCCAACACTCCGGGGATAAATCGCCAATTATACCGGGAAGAATTGGCTAAAATTATGAAGAGCGTTTTCCCAATGCAAACGCTCCGTGAAATTGTTCACAATTTGGGTGGGATTGTCATCTACACTCATCCATTCCCAGCGCCGAGACTTCATTGGATGGGTTCGGTTGAGTGCCTATCTGATGCAATAACTGGAAATTATGCCGACGCTTTTGATATTTCAAACAGACCTGAAGAAATTATTTGGTTCACCCTATTAAATCTTGGGGCAAAAATTGCAGCAAGTGGTTCAACTGATGCTGCATTGGTAAGGAAAGGGACAATACCACCTGGTGCAAGGCGAGTCTATGCCTATTCTGGTAAGCTTGATTATCGGGCAATTGTTGACGCAATCCGGTCTGGAAGAACATTTGTCACAAATGGCGGACCAATCTTCACATTTTTCACAATTAATGGGAAGGGAGTTGGGGAAACAATAAGTTTTAGTGGGGACGGAAAATTTTCGGCAAATATAACTATTTTTCACCTCAATCCGCTGCGCTCAGCCGAGCTGATCAGGAACGGGAAAGTTATTCAAAAATTTTCACAAAATGCCAGCACCAGTAAAACTATTTTTGTGCACGATTTTGTTGAAAAAGAGGATGCTTGGTATGTAGCGCGAGCTGAGGATATAATGGGGAATTGGGCAATAACAAGCCCAATTTATCTAAATTCGGGGAGGGAAGTAAAACCATCAACTGCATGCCTAATTGCCCTACAAATTGGAAACTTCACAAGATTAACCGAACTTAGGCGCAATTTCTTCGCTCACATAATCGTTACAGTCTCCCAAACAACGATAGAGAAAGTTGCCCTTTTACGGGATGGCAATGTCATCTGCGAGTTTAACCCACAAAACGGAAATTATACTCCATCTGGCAAAATACCCGTAATTGAACTTGGTGGTGAGTATAGCGAGGGATGGATTTGGCATCCAAAACCTGAGCAGTGTTTCCATTTTCTGGCAGATTTTCCGGTGAAAGCGTCAGGGTGGTATAAAGTGGAAGTAGTGACGAAAGGCAGCTGCATCTTTCAATCGGAGGAGATCTATTTTGACGAAAATAACCCAAACAGTCACCAAATTTCTGCACTTTCCCTTAAGTCGCAAGCAATTGTGCTACGACTTAGAGGCTATGGGGAGGAAATGCCGCTTAACGAGATAAAAATCCCATTTGTCGGTGATCATTGGTGGTATCCTAAAAACTCATTTTGGGAATTAGAGGCAATATTTACCGATGCAAAGCATCATTTTGCAAGCGGTTGGATGAAAGCAAGGGAGAAATTCAAGTCAAGCGATTATAAATCGGAGGGTTAATTATTTTCAAAGCCATGAATTTTCCAATCACACTTATCACTTAAATACAGTATCCATTGAGCACATGCACTTATAAGGTGTGCATAACCGCCACTGTCAGAAAAGCGCTCAAATATATCCCTTCCATCAATTTCGCAGGGTATATACCCAATTTCGTTGAAAATTTCTTCCCAAACTCTAAGACCATAACCCAGCTCCCATTCAAGCCACGAAATAACTTGTTCCTCGTCACTTGCAAGATAAAAATTGACCACCTTATCACCAACTTTTACCGAATATCTTCCATGTTCAATCCCATTTAACCATAAATTCTGATTTTTGGCAATAGTGTATGGAATTTCAAAACGAAACCGAAATCCATTCGCTGTTGGTTTGATTTCATGCATTACTTTGAGCAATTCATTGAAAGAATTGGTAGCGTTTAAACTCCCGTCTCTTCTCATACTGATTACAGCATAATCCCCAACTGCCCCAGGACGAGAAAACAATTTAATTGAGATGAATTCTTTGGTTGTTTCTCCCTCAACAATGAACGATAGCCTTTTTCCAATTAACCTCAATGTTAACTCATCAAATTTTATAACCGCTAACTTTTGTGGGATATTCGGATTATTTGGCGGCGGATCGTGAATGTAAACCCTTAAATAATCGGCGGCATATTGAGTCTTGTATGGTTCTTCCCAAATTCCCGGATATACTCGCAAAATCTGCAATGCCCAACCGCAACAAATCATATTTTGTGGTCCCATACGAGAACCAAACGGTCTTGGGCGACCGCCAAAGGCACGGTCAGAACGGTAATCTAAAAGCCTCCCATTTTGAGCATAATGACTCATCTCAGCTATGTTGATTCCGGGTGGCAATGGAGCATCATCAAAATAGTAACGATATAACAAGCGCTCAGTATAAGCATCATAAATTGTTTTAAATGCTAAAGGTTTAACTAACTTACCAAAACATTTTGCTATACCCCAATAATAGCGATACTGTTGGTCATCAGCAAAGGTAGGGAACGGATAGCGCTGGTTAGGTAGGAAGTCATAAAGTGCACGAGAATAATGGTTATTTGGGACAAAGTATTTCGGGTTATTTGGATCTGGCACCCTTTTTATATCTTCAAGATCATTATTTGACAATGAATACGCAACACAGCAAATCGGTATGTGACCAAAATGATTTAACCTGCATTGATGTAGATTTTTCGCCGCTTCTGCTATTTCTCTTGACAGATTTATACTTGCCTCATCTTTGCCATCTTTCATTAGTGCCCATGATAGCAGCAGCATAACTCCCAAATCTTGCGCCATATGATTGGAAGAGCCAAGAGAATAGCCATGTAGCCTAAATTCTGGATTAGGAATGTTATTGTGCAGGTAAAAATCAAAACAAGGATATGGTGGCAATATGTTTTTATCATATCTCCGCTCTAAACTTACAGAATTGCCATCATCCCACCAGTAAGGCACAAAACCCTTTTCACCTTCACGGAGACCCCACTCACCTTTCAGCCAATTTTCCCATATCTTTTGCTTTTCCGGTCTAACATACACATATTTTGCTGAAAATAATTTATCGCTATGATTGAGCATTTTTAGATAAAACGGCAACAGAAGTTTTGACAAAGAATCCCGGTAAAAATTATCATTCGTTGCACGATACGCATTAACTAAAGCAGCAGCAAACCACGCACCATCATGCATTGTATCCAATGCCTCACCTTGAACGAACTGGTCAAATTGCCCAATACGAGACATGTCAACATACTCATAAATCATGCCATATTGCTCGGAATTTTTGTTATTTTTGAGGTGGTATTTTAGGACGAAATTGGTAAGCTTGCGCATGAATTCCTTCGTTTCATCAATTTTCATTGGACCTTTCCTCAAAGCAATTTCAAACAAAGCATTGACATCAATTGACCTCACTTGTGTCTTTTCCCCCGACGGTTTGATCAACAAAAGTAACAAACTTAGTGCGATACCAGAGAGCGGTAAGACTTTCCCAGCTACTTTCATAACTCTGCCCCCATTTTTCTCGGAAAAACTTTGTTTTTTAAATAGCGCCGAGAATAAATCCCGGCACCACATAGCGGTGGCAACAAAGACCTAAGTGATTATCATGGACGAGCTACGATGCTACATAAGTTTGATTTTACCTTAATTTTGGGCATTCCTTACCACAAACCCTGTTGTTTAGGTTCGTAGTTAGACATGAAGCGAAAGCGAAGTAGCGTCCCCAATTGTCTCTTTTCCCATGTCCTTGTCCTATTTTTACGGCACTCCGCATCGCTTAGCGCCTTACTGCGAGCCAAACAGAAAGTTCGTAGTTAGCCGCAAAGCAAAAGCAAAGTGGCGTTAAAAATTGTCATTGTCCATTGTCCCGTGCCCCCTGCCCCATTTTTACGGCACCACACTTCGTTCCGTGCTTTACTGCAAACCAAACAACAGGTTCGCAATTAGCCACGAAGCGATAGCGGAGTAGCGTCAAAATTGCCCCTTTTCCCGTGTCCCCAGTGGTGATAGTTTACGGCATAAAATGTTATTTTCAAAGGCATTTTAGGCAAAAGGTTTTATAACATTGGCTTAAAAGCCACCAAATTATTGGGAAATAGTCAAATAGCGCTGACGGTTTCCAAATAGTAAACCATGAAACAGCTGTAAGGTTGCGTATTTTTATGCTTTATTTTGCTATATGATATCTGGGAGCCTTCATTGCATTTGAAAAAACTTGCCATTAACGGCATATTCTGACGCCAAATTTTGTATTACCGACAATGACACGGTGCAACCTTAAATCGGTGACATTTTCTCCGACTGGCTTCAACGCAATTGGTTCAACTTCCCTTGTCAATTTAAGCATTTCTGTCAAAAAGTCTTCATAGACGACCCCAAAACCCTTAGCATGCATCCATCCACCACCAGGAAGCATTCTGAATGGGAAAATTGAAGCAACATTCGGATTACCTGGGGCACTACTGAGCAGGTCTGTATCCCCATCCCCACCGCAACCAAGCAATAGAACATTGCTTTTCCCTTTCACAAGGACTTTGGTCCTCCTCTCATCACCAGTAACGAAGTTTGTCCCAATAAATGCGACTTTCCCGGAAAAGTTTTCAATTTCAACAACTGGAATTTCATAAGGCTTTTGCGGTGTTGCCACCCTTGCCGCGTGCATTACGAACTCCCCACTCCCTCTAAGCAGCATAAAGCGAGGATATTGCCCAGTTTCATACCAAATATCTCTCACAAGCAATGATCCATTATTGTCAACATCGTAGCTTAACTCGTTGTTTGATGATGCGCCGCAAAAGATTGTCAACTTAGCGTCAGAAACCTTGATTGCCAACTTACATCCCGCATGATTAATATTGAACAAGTTCAAATTCGCATTTTTAATTTGTTCAACAAGTAAGCCAATTTTCTCAGCACCACCAATGTTCAACTGGTCGGCAATTATTCTGGAATTTTCCTGGTCGCATCCCTGAATAACAATGCCGTCTGCCCTTCGTGAGCCATCAATTGCTAAGCTGTCAATTCTTGCGTGAGCTGGACCAAGAATCTTAAGGAGTGGTTCCCCCTCTTTTCCGACCCAACGCAGCACTGTTCCCCGTCCATTACCACCCCCATCACCAACAAGGCGCAAGTCACAATATGGAGGGATCAAAATCGTTCTGTCAATAGCATAGATGCCTTGCGGAAGGTGCACAATTGGTCTTTTGCCTCTCATTGCTAAAGCTTTATTTATTGCATTTTGTATATCCTCTGCGTTACATGAAGGTGGTAAATCAATTACCGGCACTTCCTCAATTTTTGGGAAATTTGGAGGTTCAATTTGGGGGACTTTTAGCTTTTCGTAGCCGATAATTCTGTCGGAGATAAATATGGCATTATTTCCGGCTTCTATTGCCCCATTTTCTGCGAATGTGTTATTGATTGATAAAAGGGCAGCATCTTTGCGAACTCGAATAACTGGCAAAAATTTTGTCCGAAATATGTTGTCAATGAGGAATAGCGGACCTAAGTTGTTCACTTCTATGGCAATATCTTTCGTATCAGCCACAAAATTTCCCTGAATTGTGACGAAGCCACATGCACCGAGCCATCCAGCTCTAAAGAACGACCTTGAACCAATTGACAAATTTCCTCGGATTGAGAAATACATTGCATGTCCCATGCTCATATCCGACTCTGTAGAATTTCGGAAAATGCTCTCATAAACATGGTAGTTGCCCGCCCCGAAAGAGTTTGTAACTCCAATTCGGCAATTGTCAAAGATACAATTCCAAATGAACCAATCAAGCGAATTCCAATTTTGAATGCTTATGCCAGCAGTTGAGCAATTGACAAAATGGCTTCTTGCTACAACAGTCTCAGCAATGCCTTGTGTTCCATGACGACCTGCTTCAATTCCAAAACCTACATCCCGAAATATTATGTCGGTGAACTCATTGTATGTAGCAAAGCGAGGACCACAAAGAATTGCAGTTTTTGCTTTGCCTGCGCCATCAAATGTCAACCGGCACATCCTCGCATACCATGCACCATATTGCATCATTATCCCGTCTTTCTCCCCATCCCATTTTATGATTGTGGTTTTTGGGTCTTCCCCAATTATGCTTATGTGTTGAGATTCGCTGTGAGCCTCGCGAATGACCATTAAAGTTTTGGTGATGCGGTAAACACCCGACGGTATGAAAAGGACTGAAGATTTGGCATTTGGTGGGCGAATTGCACTTAGCGCCCTTTGCAATGCCTCGGTATCATCTGAAACACCGTCTCCCTTCGCGCCGAAGTCACGCTTGGCATCAAGCCAACTCGCAAATGGACCATAAAATTCGGCATCATTCATGGGTTTTCTTTGGATTTCTTTAATTCCCACTCTTACACCCACCGCTTCAGTCGGCTGCTTTGCAAGGAATGGGATAAAAAGCCCGAAAGTTGCGAATATAATCAAACATATGGCTCCATTCCTGAGCATTTGAAAACACCTCCTTACTTATGACATCGGCACTTGATATAAGTGAAGAATTTGCAGCTATGCCCCGTGTTTTTCTGATACTTCGCCAAATTTCATCCCATCACTGCAAATCTTTTTGTCATCACAGTGTTAGCATCACATTGACTATCTTACTGCAACATTGCTGCCAAATTGTCCGTTAACTCAAGATGATGTAAAAGATGATGACGAAAACGTTTAAGCGACACAAAATTCGCAGTTATACCAACCGTGATTTTAAGCCACATTGAAAAAACTCATAGGGCAGTAAAACTTGCCCGAAAAATTTGCTGCGGATTCCATACACCCCATTTTGTTGAAGGGTAAAAATCTCGCTCTTTACCCAAGAGTTTGTTGGTTTGTAGTAAGGCACGAAGTAGAGCGCCATAAAAATGGGACATGGAACATAGGACATATTTTGACGCCACTTCGCTTTCGCTTCGTGGCTAACTACGAACCTAAACAAATTTTTGGCTCGGCGGTAGCCTCGCCCTCC
>JANXAS010000030.1 GCA_025062195.1 Armatimonadota bacterium | reverse complement strand
AGGAAGGCAACTATGCAGCTTAAAGCGTATCTCCACCACATCTCTAACACCTTCAATGGCGCAATATGGACATCTTCGGGATAGGCGCAATTTGCATTGCATCAGTTTTTCGTTCAACATTGGACACTCTTAATGCTCGCTAAGTTGCTCACACAACACTTCCCTTAGCAGATTAGCCCCTCAAAAACTCTATCCCGCTAAGATAGCTTAAGTCATCGCCACTTGCGTTGTGAGCACCACACCGCCTCGTTAAGTATCCCTCAGTAATGCCGTTTTCAAAAATGGTGCAGATCAACCCTTTGAAGCAAAGCCCGTTCTCGCAGCACAATGAAAAGTGTGGTGAGCTATATGCGCATTCTGGGCGTTGACTACGGGACAAAACGAATAGGGCTGGCTATAACTGACGAAAACGGTCTTATTGCACAGCCGTTGATGAGCTTGCCAAACAACGGCGATGAAAACGCAGCAAAGCGCATAGCGGCGATTGCAAAAGCTCGCAATGCCTCACTTATCGTTGTCGGCATCCCTAAGCGCACAGACAACAGAACAGGCATAGCACAGGAGCGCTCAATATCATTTGCATCTCTCCTAAGAATGGTTAGCAAGTTGCCTGTTGAAATGTTTGACGAACGCTTCACCACATCAATCGCTGAGAGAACACTCCTTGAAGCTGATGTGCCGCGCCGAAGAAGAAAACACCTTCGTGATGCTATTGCAGCTGCCCTCATACTTCAAGGTTACATTGAGAGCAAAATCCTATCAAAGGGTGTTTCTGGGCAGCTTAATCAACAGTGAGCACAGCACCCGTGTTTGCGCTCGTCACAAGTTTACTGTATCTTGCAAGCCAACCACCGACGACCTTTGGCTTTGGAGGTCGCCACTCTGAGCGTCTCTTATCAAGTTCCTCCTGAGGTATCAGCACATCAATTCGGCGCTCATCAAGGTCAATCCGTATGATGTCGCCATCGCGCAGCAGTGCGATCGGACCGCCAGCGGCAGCCTCCGGAGAAATATGCCCAACACATATGCCTCTTGTCCCCCCGGAGAAACGCCCATCGGTAATCAATGCCACATCCTTGCCCATGCCCATTCCAACGATGGCTGAGGTTGGCGCAAGCATCTCAACCATGCCCGGTCCTCCCTTTGGTCCCTCATAGCGTATCACAACGACATCGCCACGCTTAACTTTGCCGGATTTGATCCCCTCAACAGCTTCCTCTTGCGATTCAAAGATAACAGCTCGCCCCTCAAATCGCCTGATAGATGGGTCTACAGCGCCGGTCTTAATGACGGCGCCGTCCGGAGCTAAGTTCCCGAATAGTATGCACAAACCGCCGGATGACAGGTGCGGGGCTTCAACCGACCGTATTACGGAGCGATCAAGGACAGTTGCGTCCTTTATGTTTTCCCACAGCGTCTCTCCAGTTACGGTTATTGATTCAAGGTGCAACAAGCCGCTTATCTTGCTAAGCTCCTTCAAAATAGCGCTCACTCCACCAGCCCTATCAAGGTCTTCCATGTGCAGTTTTGATGCCGGTGACAAACTGCAGATGTATGGTGTTCGGTCTGCTATATCATTGATCCGCTCAAGCGGGTAGCTTATTCCGGCTTCGTGCGCAATAGCAAGCAAGTGCAGCACCGTGTTCGTTGAGCCACCCATAGCCAAGTCAAGCGCAAATGCGTTGTCAATTGCTTCAACGGTTACAATGTCTCTTGGGCGAAGCTCAAGCTCAATTAGCTTCATCACCTGTCTGCCAGCCATCCTTGCCAGTTCTTTTCGCCTCTCATCGGTCGCAAGAATTGTCCCGTTGCCTGGCAATGCCAGCCCAAGCGCCTCCGCTATGCAGCACATTGAGTTTGCGGTGAACAACCCGGCGCAGGAGCCACATGTCGGACATGCCCTGATTTCAATCTCTCGCAACTCCTCCTCGGTGATCAATCCTGAATGATATGCGCCAACACCCTCAAAGATTGAAATAAGGTCAAGAGGCTCGCCCTTCTGTGATCTGCCGGCTGGCATTGGACCACCGCTCACAAATATTGCCGGTATGTTCAAGCGCACAGCAGCCATGAGCATCCCCGGCACTATCTTGTCACAACTTGCTACGCACACGAGCCCATCAAATCTGTGCGCCTCAACCATTGTCTCAACAGAGTCAGCGATAAGCTCTCGTGACGGCAATGAATAATGCATTCCGATGTGCCCCATTGCTATACCGTCATCAACAGCGATCGTGTTAAATTCAAACGGCACACCCCCAGCCTCATATATGCCCTGCTTAACAGCCTCGGCAATCTCGCGAAGGTGAACATGTCCCGGAACAACATCGGTATATGAGTTGGCTACACCGATGAACGGCTTTTCAAAGTCCTCGTCCTTAAGACCACAGGCGCGCAGCAAACCGCGATGTGGCGCCCTGTCAACACCGGACTTGATTTCTTCCGAACGCAACCGCCGCATGATACATCACCCCACATACAGATAGCAGACGGACTAACCTGCCCAACCAGCTTCGCATCCTCGTCCGCGCACAAGCTGGGGTTTTAAAAGCTGCCAGCAATTTTCACTTATGCTGTCCCTTGCATGTGCTTGTAATGCATATTAGGCTGAGAGCGCAGCTCAGCTGCTTTCTCCTCAGGGGATGTGTCGCTCAGAAAGACACCCCCTCCAATTTCCGGTCCGGCAAGATACTTCCTCAAGTTGGGCGCACGCAATGGCGGATAAATCTCAATGTGAAAATCGTAGGCATCATAGCTTCCGCCATCAGTTGGTCGGCTGTGCAGCACAAGCACATATGGAAAAGGCATCCTCCAAAGATTGTCATATTTGATGAGCACGCAGTGAAGCACCTCTGCCAAGTCAGAGATCTCTTCATCGCTCAACTCGGCTATATCGCGCCTATGGGCTTTTGGCGCAATCATCACCTCGTATGCATACCTTGCAAAGTATGGGACGAATGCAACCATAGCATCACCCTCAACGATGATTCTTCTCCCATCGGCAAGCTCAGATGAGACTATGTCCTCCATCAGCCTCCTTCCCACATCTTCAAAATGAGATTGGCATGCTTCAAGCTCGCGCTCAATCAACTTGCAGATGAAACTAAGGGCATAAATTTGGCAGTGAGGATGTGGGTTGCTAACGCCGACAACTTCCCCTCTGTTCTCAAATATGAACACATACGCCACATTAGGGTCCATTGATAGCCTGATAAACTCCTCACGCCATGCCTCAATGACACGCTTAACTCCGTCAACATCCATCAGCGACAACGACATGTTGTGCTTCGGATGATAACATAGCACCCTTGCTATCCCGAGCGCCGGTCTATTGCGATATATTCCAACCGGCTGACTCAGCTCCAAAGGGGGATTGAGCGAGACACAAGGAAAGTCGTTGTTGAAGGCAAAAGTGCTCTCGTAGTTTGGGTTGCGTTCACCGCTCGCCCTCACATTTCCCGGGCAAAGATAGCAATCCGGATCATACTCTGGCAGATCGGCTTCCGCAGGCGGTATAACTTCACCGACCCAAGGGCGAGTTTGCCTATGAGCCGCCACAATAATCCACTCTTGATACAACGGATGCCAACGCAGTTCCCAAACCATATCCCTCGCCACCAATAGGGTTAGTATATAGTGCATTACGAGCAATCAAATGTGGCGCATTTTAATTTAGCACAGGGCTCTCAAAAGGCGATAGCAAAATTTCATCCAGTAGTGGTATGGCTCTGGGCAGCCTCGCCAAAGATAATGGTCGGGGTGACAAAGATGGCAAGCTCTGTCTCTCGCTTTTCAAACCTGCGGCTCTTGAACAGCTCGCCCAACACAGGAATTGAACTTAATATTGGCACTCGCCTCCAATACTGCACATCTTCAGAGCTTATTAACCCTGCAAGGACAACTCCCTCACCCGGCTTCAACTCAAGTTCCGTTTCGTAACTCCTCGTCCTAAAGCCTGGTATAGCTGCTCCCCAAACATTGACCGCCATCGCCGGAACCGGGGCGCTCACTTCGGTTTGCAGCTTTAGCTTTATTACGCCGCTGTGATCTATCGTCCCGGTGATTGCAAGTATGATACCATACTGGCGAAACTCAACGCCCTGTGCGAGAACTCCGGTGCCAAGGGGCGTTTGGACGCCAGCTGCCGGACCGCCAAGCAATGTCATTGGTATTGGTATCTCACCACCGACTGTGAACTTAGCTTGTTTGCCGCTCGCTGCAACGGCACTCGGGGCTGAAAGCAATCTCGCCACATTTTTGCTGATCAGCATTTGAAGCACACTTTGAATGTTGCTTATGCGTGTAAACACCCTGCCAACCTTTGGGTCGCCTACCTCACCAAATGTTATTGCCTCGGGGTGTTGCACGCCAAGCTGGCGAAGTGCTTCTCGGTTTATCTCCAACACCCACGCCTCAACGCGCAGCTGCTGCGGCTGTAGAACCTGCAACATGTCAAGCACATTTCCCTCACCGACAACAGCTTGAGCTATTTTGACGGCGCGGTCACGCTCAACGCTTGTTTCAACCATGCCGCGCAGCATCACCTTCTGGCTGCCAAGTTCAATGACTTCTATAGTGTCTATGCCGATCAGCTCCTTCAACTTCTGCGGCAATGCCTTTGGCTCGGGCTTAACATCCGGTTGGATTTCAGGCTTCACCTCCAGCGGCTTTGTTTCCGGCAACTTTAATTCGGGCAGCTTTGGTTGAACGACTTGAACGAAGTTGAGAACCCTCTTACCGAGCAATTGCTCAAGTTGGTCAATGGCTCGCTTTTGCTCATCGCTATCCACTTCGCCAGTGACTACAAAGCAATCTCGGATGAACTTTACCTCAACCTTTGGCATGCCGAGCAGTTCCTTGATTTCTTTTGGCGACGGCACACGCAAACGAACAAGGTTTAAGACAGTTGTGCCGGAGAGCTGCGCTGCGTGTTGTATCCTCTCAAGCTCCGATTGAGATTCAACCTCACCCTCAATGACGAACACATCCCCAACCTGACGGACAGTCACACTCTTTAACCCGATGAGCTGTTCAAGCTCCTCCGGACGCATTGAAGGTTTCTTTGGCTCCTCAACCTTTTCGGGCTTGCGCTCAACTTCCTCAACACGCAGCAGATCAATCACATTCGGCGAGAAAAGGCGCGCTATGGTTAAGGCGAGCTGTTTCTGCTCTTGCGCGGTGACCTTGCCGGTCAAAATGATTGTGCCATCAACGACTTGAACAAATATGCCGGGTATACTGATGGCTGAAGCAACTTGTTTGGCAGAAACTCGCAACGCCTCCTTAACAATCACATCGTATGTGGAAATACCGCGCTCATCAAGCACTACGAGGGTGGCATCTCCGGCGGATTTGCCAACGACAGCGAGCAAGTCCTTACCCATCACGACGACATCAGCGACTTGAGGATTGCTGATGTGAATGCTAAGCAGGCGCTGCGCACGAATGGTAACGGACTTACCCACAGTCAATTCAACACGCTTTGGCTGCGCAGGCGCCATGATCTGTTCCTTCACCAGCGGCTTTAAAGTTAATTGCGGTGATGCGTTGAGCGGCTTTCTTGTTGTTGGACTGGCAATCTGTAGCGCCTGACCACCACAGCTAAAAGAGGGTATGACTAACTTCTCTCCCACGCGGATTATGTCGGTGTTGCACCTATCGTTTGCCTCCCGAAGCTTTTGAAGTGGCACACCGTATCGCCTTGCGATTGAGAAAAGAGTTTCGCCTCTCTTCACAATGTGGTATCTTTGCCGTTCACCCATTGCCCATGAGTGAGCTATGAAGCATTGAAACAAAAACAGGCAAGTGCACACCGATGCAAGGATTTTGTTGAACCGCATGTCTCATCGCCTCCCACGACTCGTTTCTCGAAAGACGAGAGCAAATTCAGCTGGCATAGCTTTGTATCCCTTCGGAGGCATTCTTCACAGCATCAAGTATGGAGTTTGCATTCGCCTCAACCAACCTCTCAATTATCTTGCGCAGAAGTTGACCAACAAGTGGGATATCATACTCATAAGAGATGGTGAGCCTCATGAGGGTGCCATCTTCAGATCTTTCAAAGCGCCATTCGCCACTATAGCTGTCCATATCCCCCTCCACCATCTCAAAACTACACGATAGCAATGAGCTGTCCCAGACATCCCTTTCAAGCCATCGCAGCCTCCTGCCAAGCACAGGCACATTTACAACCCATTCAGTTATACGCACCACGCCGTCATCGCTCAAAACCTTTATGCTCTCAACATTTCCCATGAAAATGACATAGCGCTCAACATCTCTTGCAGTGTTGAAGACGACCTCTGGCGGTGCCTTCACAAACTTTTCACATATCACTGTGGGCATAGAGCACCTTCCCCAATTGATTTTGATCAGGCAAGCTGTGAGATCAGCTTCTTTGCGTCCATCAATGCCCCGGCAAACGAACTTACAACCTCGTCTATTTGCTTGCGCTCAATTATAAGCGGTGGCTCAAATCTAACCACAAATGGATTATTGAGCGTGTATGCAACAAGCACATGCCTGCGAAACATGCCAGCCACGATGATTGTTGCAACATCGGCATCATAAAACTCAACTCCGATGAGCAGTCCTTTCCCGCGCACCTCTTTAATTAATTCACTATGCTCATCAGCTACGCGCTGGAGCGATGAGAGAAAGTAATCGCCGCTCGCCTTAGCCCGTTCCGACAACTTCTCTTCCTGCAACACCTCAATTGCAGCGCACGCAGCCGCGCATGCGAGCGGGTTGCCGCCAAGTGTGGATGAATGGATCAGCGGGTTCTCAAACAAGCTGCTGAAGGAGCGTTCGTTACCAACTGCTGCGCCTATGGGCATGACTCCGCCGCCAAGAGATTTGGCGAGCGCAACCAAATCCGGTATAACTCCGTAATGCTCCATAGCGAAATTAGCGCCTGTTCGTCCAAAGCCGGTTTGCACCTCATCAAGTATTAACAGCGCACCGTGTTTGCTGCATATTTCCCGCGCCGCTGGAAGATAATCATCTGGCGGAATGATAACGCCACCTTCACCCTGTATCGGCTCAAGTATGACAGCAGCAGTGTCCTCGTCAACTTCCCTTTCAAGCGCTTCCACATCTCCAAAAGGCACATGCACAAACCATTGAAGCAGCGGCTCAAATGGGTGACGGTATATTCCCCTCCCGGACGCGCTCAACGCCCCGAGTGTCTTCCCGTGATATGAGTTTTGTGCCGCCACAATTTTTCTTCTGCCGGTTGAGAGCCGACTAAGTTTTATGCAAGCTTCAACCGCCTCAGCACCGCTGTGGCAGAAGAAGCAATATTGCAAGTCACCGGGGAGCAATTCGGAGAGCATCTTTGCAAGCTCGGCTTGAACGCCGTTGAAAAGCATGCGGGATGAAAGAGGCATCAAATTTAGCTGCCTTATAACCGCTTCAACAATTTTTGGGTGGCGATGACCGAAGTTGAGCGCACCAAAGCCACCCAAACAGTCAAGGTAATAGTTGCCCTCTTCATCCACAACATACATTCCAAATGCTCTGTGCTCCGCCGCTTCAACTCCGGCAAACTTAAGGAGCTTAGCCAAACCACGATTGATGTGTTTTTCATACAGCCTTATAACCTCTTTCACCCTCTCACTCACATCAGTTCATCCCCTATACGACGGTATCAAGCAACATGCATATAGCGCTTGGGAGAGACATTAAGTCATCGGCTTCGTGAGGTGACGACGGGAATTGGAGAAAGAACAACATTGACCAGAGACCGCACCTTAGAGGTTGCGTATCAATCAACATTTCGTGCTCTGATGAGTGAGCTGCATTTGTTTGCTGTATATCTTCCACCGTTCGCACTCACCCTGTGATCCGGTCGCGATGATTGCAGCCTTGAACATTATTTAAATTCAAACTGCAGTTTAGTCGGGGCGGCCGGATTCGAACCGGCGACCTCTAGCCCCCCATGCTAGCGCGCTAACCAAGCTGCGCTACGCCCCGTCCATTTGCTTCTCATCAACGCATTTTAACTTGCACGGTTTGTTTGGTAAAGAAAGAATTCAGATGAGGCACATCGGATTGCAAAACAGGATGCGCTTACCTTGGTCGTTGCAACAGCTCGTATACAATTGCTTCTCTCACGGCAGTTGCACTTTGCGATGGCAAGCTACGCATCCAAAACGGTATGGCGTCATATGCCTCCTCACCGTTACTTGCCCTTGCGCGCGCAACAAGCAATTGCTGTCCCCAGCCAATTTCGTAAGTGCGGATTGTGCCCTCCCATTCACTCCATATGCCATCCCAAACCTTTCGCATTGGTAGCCAAGGGCTGCCTCCAAGTCCTATCTCAACTGAAGTTATTTTGGCATCTCGGGCATACGCCTGCACATAGATGGTGCAATCTCCATAGACATCAAGCATGTTAACCAACGGTCTTGGTCCGAGCGTGTGAGAACCACCCACGAAAGTGATGGTGACTTGAACCCGAGAAGTGATTTCACGCCAGAATGTCCGAATGGCGATCCCATCAAGAGCTATCAAGCGGTAGCCAGGGCGAGTTAGGATGCATCTTTCAGGCGGTGTCTCTGTTATCCGAAAGCCACATAAAGCACCAGTGCCTATTAGGAGCTTGCCATCAACAAATCCCTCTCGATTTGAATGCATGCCACTGCAAAGTATGCAAATCAGGTTGACGCTCCTCAACCTCTCAAACAGCGCTTCCATAGCATCTTCATCCCAAGGTGGGCGGAATAAACCCTCGCGCCTTTCAAGCAGCGGTTGAAAGACGAGCATGAATGGCTCCCCAACTCGCTCATCAAAACATTTGCTCAACCACCCGAATTGCTTCTCAGTGAGGCTCCACAATCGCTTTTCATCGTCACGAAGCACATCAACGAGGAGGATGTTTAAGCCGCCATTCTTGACCAACTTGTCTATCTCTCCAAACCTATCAATCCAATTTTCCTTTCCCGCCGCAATATCAATACTGCCGGGAACCAAATGTGCTTCAACTTCAAGCGATTCAATCGCTGCTTTCGCCGCTTCAAACTGTTCGTCAGTGCCATCCGAAGTTACATCACCGCACACCAATGCAAGTTCTACTCTCTCCGGCAAACTCCTCCAATCCTCAAGCATCATTTGCCACCAACGGTTTATGTCTTCTGGGAAAACCCTCCCAATGCGAGCACCAACGTGGATGTCACAAATATGAGCAATCAAAGCCATCCCCCTGTGCCATCCCTCCATGCATAATGAGTTCTGGGATAACCCATCACCGCGCTTAAAGCATATCACAACATTTTGAAGTTTTAAGCGCTGTCCATCTGACACCACATCGTAAGGCAACATAAGGGGCAAAACTCTATACATCACTATGCAGTTATACTTCCTGAGGTGTTGCATGAGTGCAAAAATTTGCTATGATTTAATAATGATGTAGGTGTGCACTTAAAATATAAGGCTGAGGAGGTGGTGAAAAGCGAACCGCAAAATACTGGGCGGTTACAAAGAAAGTAAGAGTGCCTCAAATGCGTTAGCTGATGCCTAAAGTCAAAGCAAAAATTTGCTGCGGGAGGTGGATGAGAGATGAACAAGTCGGACATTATCAAGGCTGTGGCAGAGGCAGTAGGATTAAAACGAGCAGATGCATCAAAGGCGGTTGACACAGTGTTTAGTTGCATAACGCAAGCTCTCTCCGGACGGAAAAAGGAGCCGGTTAACATCGCTGGCTTTGGTATCTTTAAGGTCCGCAAGACAAAGAAGCGCACGGCGCGCAATCCGCAAACGGGTGAACCCATAGAGATCCCCGCACGCACCGTGCCCGTTTTCCGTCCGGCAAAGGCGTTTAAAGAAGCCGTCCAAAAGTAACGCATCTTCAAAGTGAGACTGAAATGCGGGGGAGTTTAAAATGCTCCCCCGCCACCTCGGAGATGCTTCTTTCCCCTATAGACGATGGAATGGCAATGCTTCAACCTAATGTTAGTGAATGCAAGGTAACAGGGCATATAAGTTTCCCTGTGCGAAAACTGCCGCCCACTTATAGATAAGCAGTTAAGCCTGTTGAAGGGGGATTGGATTCCACTGGCATGAAATACTCTTTTGCTATATTCTCACTCGCTGTATGTGCAATCGCTCAGTGTGTTTTAATGCTCGCATTACTGTGTGACGAGAATGCACGCGCAAACGGCTTGGATAAGAACCAACCCAGCGTTTGCTCGCTTACATTTGACGAAGAGCCGCTTGGTGTTCTACCGACCGAGTGGAGGGCATTTGGTGGCGATTGGCGCGTTGCAATTTCTGGAGATGAGCAAGTGCTTCAGCAAAGCTCTACCACACTGCACGGTCTTTCATATGCAATCTTCCTGCCATCAAACTACAGCGTAAGTGTCAGGGTTCGCCCAAATCAAGTTCTCTCACCATTCGGGATGGGCATAGTGTCGTATTGGCAGGATGCACAGAACCACTACAGGCTTTTGAGTTACGGCAATCAATTTCACTTAGTTAGAGTGAGCGCTGGGCAAGTGATCAGTCTGAATTGGATGCCATATGCTTTTGAGCCAATGCTTTGGTATCGCATGAAGTTATCCACCATAAACATTGGAAGACGGCTATCGCTCTATGGGAAGGTGTGGAAAGACGGGGAGGATGAACCGAAGATGTGGACGCTTGTCGGGGAGGATTTATCGCCGGTTGCAATGCACGGCTGGGCTGGATTATGGTGTGCCAAGTGTGCATGTGAGTTTGACGACTTTGAGATGTCATGGGGTGACCAACATGGGAAGTCAACAATCCGGCTAAGGGATAGCTTTGAAAGATATGCAGTTGGTCAACCACCTTCAACATGGATTTTTGATGGCGGGCTATGGCAGATACAAAATAGCGATACAAGCGTGCTGTCACAATTACGCCTATTGAATGAGCACAGGTTTGAGCATAACCACTACGCCGTTATGGCTGGCTGGAGTTCGTATACAATCACGGTTCGTGTTAGAGCTTTGGAGGGCGCTGAAGTTTATGGCATTGGGCTATCAGCCAATTGGAGAGATGCACGCTCGCATTATGATTTGTTGAGCATTGGTGGGACGAGGCTTGCGTTACTGGCATACGCCTTTGGCGAGCAGAAGCCGAGAATGCTTGCCGAATGCCATCTCACAGTTGAAAGGGGGCGTTGGCACTGGTTCAAGCTTTGTGTAAGCGATCTCGGCAACGCTACAAAGTTGCAAGCGAAGGTTTGGCGCACGGATCAAAAGGAAGCGGGTGATTGGCAGCTTGAAGCGATTGATGATGGTAAGGGACGAATCGCCTCTGGAACATTTGGATTCGTATCGCTCGCTACATCTTGTGAGTTTGACGACCTTAAAGTTGAATTTGATTCAGCGAGGTGACTTTTCGGTGCAGCATACACCTATTACGGTGGCAAGCAGATTTGCAGGGCAACCATATTACAGCTCCACATTTAAGCAGCGCTTATTAATCGCGCTTCTTGCAGTTATGCATTTAGCGCCCGAAGCCAGAGTTTGTGCTGCGCCGGTGGGGCAAATTTTTGCGCCCGTAATTTTCTCGGACGACTTTGAAAGGCACGGGGTGAAAACTGTTCCGAGCAATTGGGAGTTTTTGCGCGGGCAGTGGCTTATCTCCAGAGACGAAAACAATGTGCTAAAACAGCTCCAAACCGATATGGAGGTGGCTGCATACGCAATTGCCACATGGCAGGACTACACTGTGGTCACCCGCCTAAAGGTGATGAGCTGCAGCTCAAATTGGGGTGCTGGCATCGTCGCATATTGGCACAATAGGCACAATCACTATCGCTTCTATGTGGATGGTTCGGGGATGAGCATCGTCAAAGTTGAAGGGAAAAAAGTTCTCCCGATTGCCAGGGCAGATTTTGTTATGACTCTTCGCTGTTGGTATCACCTCAAATTGCAGGTGGCGAACCTTGAAGGTAGAGTGGAGTTAAGGGGGAAGGTTTGGGCGTTGCAAAGCAGCGAACCACAACAGTGGATGTTGGTAGCCTCTGATACAAATCCCTCTTTTAGGAATGGCTTGGCAGGGCTTTGGACTGCAGGCTGCGATGCCATCTTTGGGGAAATTATCGTCACATCAAACATTGAGATGGATAACAAGCAGGCAGCATCAATTCTTTTCAGCGAGGACTTTCAGAGCGACCGAAAAGGACAGGCACCGTCATCCTTCTCGTTATATGGTGGCAATTGGATTGTGGATAAAGAAGAGGGTGTCAACGGGTGCAGACAGCTTGAGGATGAGACACCAATCTCATTTGATGAAAACTCGTATGCGATTGTGCGCTGGCGGGATTACACCATCACAGCGAAATTGCGCGCCGACAAAGTTCGCACAGTTTGGGGTTATGGTATCATCGGCTACTACAGCCATGATGACAGCGGCGAGCATTTTTACAGGCTGTGGTATGCTCGTGGCGTAGTCATGCTTGACAAGCGCGACGGCGAGCAAACATTTCACCTCGGCAGCGCCCCGTTGCGCATTGATGAAGGGAAATGGTGCACAATGCAGCTCAGGCTGCAATCTTATTACAACGGTCTGCTTATACGGGCAAAGGTTTGGGGCGATGAGCCTGAGCCGAGAGAATGGCTGCTTGAATACTTTGACAGCAAACCATTGCATGGTGGGCAAGGTGGGGTGCTTGTTTTTCGCAGCGAGTGTGCTGTTGATGACTTCAAAGTGATCTCAAACTTGGGGACAAGCAGAATACGCGCAGTCACCTTACAACACGGCGTTGGCGGATACGGTAACTACGAGGGGACCTACATTACTAATGCTGATCCGAAAAAAAACTTCTTTGGAACCAATACACTGCTGGTCACAAAGCGCGGTGGGACGGTAAGCAGAGCGTTGATCCGGTTTGACCTCTCAATCATGCCGACGGGTAGCATGATCAAACGGGCAACGCTCTCGCTGTATGCCATAAGGTGTGAGGATAAGCACACAATTGGTGTTTTCAGGCTGCTCAAGCGTTGGGATAAGGAAAAGGTTACATGGCTATCGCCGGATGGGAAAGTGACATGGAGCACACATGGTGGCGATTTCCCGGGCGACGGAAACAATTCCCCAAGGCTCAGTTTTAATCCAGCCTCAGGACGAGGCGAGGAGGCTACGGCAAAGGTGATTGAGGCTGGCACTTGGGTCAGCTTTGATATCACTAATGCTGTGAGAGCATGGGTTGAGGGGAAAGCCGAAAATAATGGCTTGCTGCTCTGCATTATCTCCGGGAGCGGTTTAGTTGAATTTGACGGCGGCAAAGTGCTTAGGACCCCGAAGCTCACAATTGAGTATGAATTGCGCCAACCGCTTGAGACGATATATAGCCCAATTGAATATTGGGAAGCTGTTGTGAGAAGGAGTTTGCTCTTGGGTCCGCGGCGCGGCTTTCACCCGGACGGTGTTGTTGGGGAATACTACGACGACGAAGATGTTGAGACCTACGAGATCGGCGAGCCACCAAAGGCATCATTTTCAAAACTCATATTTGCCCGCAAAGACGAGATGATTGATTTCAGGTGGGATGTCGGGACATCACCACACCCGGAAATGGGGAGCGAGTTCTGGAGCGTGAGGTGGCAGGGTAGGATGTTTGTGCCGCGCACAGATGAATATGTCTTTTACCTTGACAACCTTGATGACGCAGCGAGGCTTTACATTAACGGCAAGCTCATATTGGATGCTTGGAAGATACAGATGCCCGCAACACATGCAAGCCAGCCTGTCAAACTGAGCGCTGGCTTCCACGATGTCGTGGTTGAATACCATCAGGGTCCTGGTCCAGGAGCTTCCATACGGCTCTCGTTCAGCTCGCACAAGATGCCGAAGCAGACTGTCATCTTCCCGGAAGGCGTAAAAGGTGATTACTATGATGACCCTGAACCACAGGGTTGGAAACTGGGGGAAGCACCACCAGGACCGTTCTTCCAACGCTATATATTTTCACGAGTTGACCCAGCGATAAATCACGACTGGAATACAAAGCCACACCCGGAAATGGGTTCACGATATTGGGGTGTGAGGTGGCAGGGACAGTTACTCGTCCCAGAAGATGGTAATTACCAGTTCTTCATTGAGGATCTGGACGACGCAGCTCGCCTCTGGATTGATGGTGAACTCATTATTGATGAATGGCGTATAGGACCTCAGCGTTCCGTTGCAAGTAAACCAATACGGCTAACGAAGGGTCTACATGAGTTCAAGCTTGAGTTCTATCAAGGACCGCCACCTGTGGCATCCATACGGATGTTGTGGAAAGGTCCGTCATTCGAGAAGGAAGTGATACCGCCGGCAAATTACTTTGCTCACTACGGTGCGGAATGAATCACCGAAGCCGCCACACAACCCTATAAGGACATTACATATGGGTGATGAAAGTATGCATAGCCGCAACATCGCTTTGATTGGGTTCATGGGCAGCGGTAAAAGCGAAGTTGGAAAAAAGATTGCACAGATGCTTGGGATGAAGTTTGTGGACACGGACGCAATCATTGAGCAGCGAACCAAAATGAGCATTAGCGAGATATTCAGAACGCATGGTGAGGCTTGGTTTCGCGAAATTGAAAAGGAGGTTGTAAAAGAGGTCGCATCCAAAAGCGGGCTTGTAATAAGCACTGGTGGTGGAGTGCCCACATTTGAAGAGAACATGCAAGCGCTACGCTCAAATGGGCTTCTTTTTTATCTTCGCGCTTCGCCCATAACCCTTTGGAGACGAATCAAGGATGCTCAGGATAGACCGCTGTTGGATGTGAGCGATCGCTTTAGCCGCATGCTTGAGCTGCTTGAAAGAAGGGAGATGTTTTACCGCCGCGCCGACTTCGTAATCCAGACTGACGAACTCAGCGTTAGCGAAGTTGCATCTCAAATTGTCGCATGGGCAGATGCTCTTCCAGAAAATGCCCGTTCAGTGCCAGTTTGCCTTGACGGAAGGACATACCACATAATTGTTGGAAAGGCACTTTGTGAGCATATGCCAAACATGCTCAGCGCCGCCAAACTGAAGGAGCCATTTGTGCTTCTCACCGACGAGTGTGTCGCTCAAGCACAGCTTCACCGACCCGTTAGCGCATTTGAGGCGAAAGGGATATGCCTACATGCGGTGCTGCTCCCGACTGGTGAGACGACAAAGTCATTTGAGTTTGCGATGCACATTTACGAAAGGCTGATAGAGTTCGGTATGACAAGGGATGGAACGCTTATAGCATTTGGCGGCGGAGTGATAACAGACCTTGGTGGGTTCGTCGCCGCAACTTATATGCGCGGCATATCGCTTGTGAATGCCCCAACAACTTTGCTTGGGCAAGTTGATGCAGCAGTAGGTGGCAAAGTCGCCGTTGACCACCCGAAAGCTAAGAACCTAATAGGATGTTTTTACCAGCCAAAGCTTGTCATCGCTGACATTGAAACGATCCGCACTCTCCCAGAGAGGGTCTACAGGGAGGGACTTGCAGAGGTGATCAAATATGGCGTTATAGCTGATGCAAATTTGTTTGAGAGCATTGAGCAAAACACCGACGCGATCATGAAAAGGGACCTGCAAGTCCTCTGCGATATTGTGGTGCGCTGCTGTGAGATAAAAGCGCGCATCGTTGAGCGAGACGAGCATGAGAGGAGCGGGGAACGCTCTTTGCTAAACTACGGGCATACATTTGGACACGCCATTGAGGCTGCTACAGGTTATAGCAAATTGTTGCATGGGGAAGCCGTAGCGATTGGGATGATAGCAGCTTCAAGGATGGCGCATAGCCTTGGGGTTTGCTCGCAAGAGATAGTGGATAGGCAGACGGAGCTGCTTAAAAGAACTGGCTTGCCGACGAGCCTCTCGGAGGCGGGTGTGGTTGGCGTTTCGGTTGAGCAAATTTACGAGGCAATGGCGCTTGACAAAAAGAGGCGCGGAAAGACGCTCCGTTTCATTCTGCCCAAAGATATCGGCGATGTCTTCCTGACGAACGAACCAATCCCGGATGAGGTCGTGATTAAAGCGATTGTGAGTGTGCTTTAAAGGCGACGAAGAAACAAAGCCCACTTGCAAGCAGCCAAGCAGGGTGCAATGACCTCAAATAATGCGAGTGGTATGAACGGCACAGATGACATTTTTGAAAGGCACAAGGTGTGTTGAGATGTGATCATTGCTGTTTCTCATCCGACTCATCGCTACAGGGAAGCGTGAGAGGACATGTTTCGTGGGCTGCCGATAATATTGAGGGCGAACGAAGTGAACGCTGTCATAGTCGGCGGAGGGAAAGTGGCATTAAGGAAGGCGCAATCGCTTCTTGAGTGCGGTGCAAAAGTTCGCGTGATATGCAAAGAGCCATGTGATGGGATAAAGCAGCTCGCATTGGATGGTCGCATTGAGTTGATTGAAGATGAATACAGGAGAGAACACATTGAGGGGGCAAACGTGGTTTTTTCGTGCACGAATGACACATCAATCAACAGAAGGGTGGCTGAGGACGCACGCTCGCTCAGAATGTTGGTAAATGTAGCCGATGACATAAATCTGTGCACATTCATTATGCCGGCGATTTTAAGGCGCGGCTTGATAACAATAAGCGTTGACACATCTGGGGCAAGTCCAGCTCTGGCTGCGATTCTGCGGGACAAAATCGCATCCGATATCACTGAGGAGTATGAGGCGCTCGCTCAAATGTTGCTTGATATGCGAGACGAGTTAAAGACCGCTATAAGTGAGCCTCAAAGGCGCACGGAGGCTCTGCGTGAGGCAATTCAGCGCGGCATCTTGCAATTGCTCACAGACGGTGACATGGATGCCGCAGCGAAGCTGCTCCATCAAGTGATCAACGATTTTGCGCAGCGATGAAGCGAGTGAACGACTGTGAATGAACTTAGGGTGGGAACGAGGGGAAGCAAACTTGCACTTGCGCAAGCGGAGACCGTCATTGAAAGACTTTGCGCGCTGCATCCAAACCTTCGCGCCCGGATGTGTATTATCCGCACAAGGGGCGACACGATAAGTGACCTGCCGTTGCAATGCCTCGGTGGAAAGGGCTTCTTCGTAAAGGAGATTGAAATGGCTCTGCTGAATGGCGAGATCGATATCGCCGTGCACAGCGCTAAGGATTTGCCAACAGTCATTCCGGATGGTCTCACTATTGCAGCCATATGCATGCGCCTTGACCCAAGGGATGCAATTGTGCTGCGCAATGTTGAAAAGGCGATTGAGGGAACGGAGAATGCATCCGATGCCCTAAAAGTCCTTCCCTTAGGCGCAGTCGTGGGCACATCAAGTCTGCGCCGTCATGCTCAACTGCTCCATTTGCGCCCAGACCTTGTTATGAAGCACATGCGAGGCAATATTGATACGAGGTTGCGAAAGCTTGATGAGGGCGGATTTGACGCAATTGTTGTTGCTACAGCAGCGCTCATAAGGCTCGGTCTTGAGCATAGAATAGCAATAAATCTCCCAATTCATGTGTGCACCCCGGCAGCGGGGCAAGGTGCACTTGCAATTGAAGCGCGCTCTGATGATGAAGCTATATTGCGTTTGATCAAGCCTCTTGACGATATAAAGGCGCGTGCCGAAGTTGAAGCTGAAAGGGCGCTTATTTCAACACTCGGCGCCGGCTGCCATGTGCCAGTTGGTGCTTGTGCGAGGCTAATCGGGGATAATGAGCTTGAATTAACAGCAGCTATAGCAAGCCGTGACGGCAAGGTGGTTATCAGGAAGACGATGCGCGGTGTTGCATCAAGACCGATGGAACTTGGAATTAGCCTTGCTGAGACACTTATCGCGGAGGATAAGGGAAAGCTGCTCACCGCCGGTTAAAACACATTTGGAGCTTAAAAAGCTTTGGGGGTATGTTCAACGATGGCTGGCACGGGTAAACAGAGCAACTTTGAGGGTAATGCTCGCCCCAAGGATGCCGCTCATAACGAAGGTGCCAAAGAACTGAATTTGCATGATCCGGATGTTGAGCATGCTATAGCTACACACAAATTCAGCGATGCGCTTGTTGCGCTTAGAGCATACTGCATGCTTGAAGCGCTCAGAAGCGGTGCTCTTGAAGCAATTGAAAAAACGCAGGGGCTTAAGCTGCCACGCCTGACTACGCTAAGTGACTTCATTGAGCTGTGCGAGAGCAAGCATTGTGAACGCTACTTGCGATACACTCACCCTTATGTTGTGTGGCATGCCAACGAAACGAAGTTGAGGCGTCATAGAGATGTTGCGATCATTGACCTGACCAAATTATACAAGTTGCTGTGAATGCAAGTGGTGATTTATGTGGGCTGGCTTGTTGAGCAATCGCTCTCAATACTTGGCAGGGACGGAGTTATAGCAAGAAGCCTTGATGGATACGAGATGAGGCTTGGACAGCTTCAGATGTGCGAGGCGGTTGCAAAGGCGATTGAAGATTGCAGGCATTTGCTCGTTGAGGCTGGCACTGGCATCGGTAAAACTTTTGCGTATCTCGTCCCGGCTGCACTGTGGGTGAGCTATGAGGGCAAGAGGGTGATTGTCTCAACATATACAAAAACGCTTCAGCAGCAGTTGGTTGAGAAAGATTTACCATTCCTTCACGAGGTGCTTGGTGGTTTATTCCGATACGCAGTAGCTTATGGCTCTCAGAATTACATATGCTTACGCAGGCTTGAGAGCGCAAGAAGGCATGGGATATTGGCATCAGTTGAGGAGATGGCGCAGCTTGAGTTTATTGCCGAATGGGCTAAGCAAACTGCAACTGGTTTGCGCATGGAATTAGATTTTGAGCCGAGCGCATTCGTCTGGGATGCTGTCTCAAGAGACCCAGACCTGTGCATCGGAAAACAATGTCATATATTCAGCCAATGCCCGTATCAACGCTCACGCAGGCAATTGAGCAACGCCCACATCATCGTCGTCAACCACCATCTTTTCTTCGCCAACATCACCACAGATGGCTATGCGTTGCCAGTTTACGACGCTGTGGTCTTTGATGAGGCGCACAACCTTGAAGAGGTAGCATGTGATTACTTGACCCAAGAGGTTTCAAACACAACACTTGAAACGCTTTTGAGCCACATCATCGGCAGGCGCAGCGAAAGAGGCAGGCTGCTCAAACATGAAAGGACTCATCCGGATTTATTTGAGCGCATTCATAGGGCGGTTGAAGATGTGCGCATAAACGCTGAGCTGTTTTTCCGAGATGTTAGGAATTGGGTCGGCGAATCACAAACACTGCGCATAAGGGAGAGGAGATTCGTTGAGGATAGGTTGAGCCAACCTTTAATTGAGCTGGCTTTTGAACTGAGGGGTTTTGCGGAACGGCTCAGCGAGCCAGATGAGAGAGCCGAGTTTGAAATTATATGCGAGAGACTGGTTCGCACGCATTCGCTCCTGCAGAACATTCTTGAGATGTCATTTGATGGTTATGTCTATTGGGCACAAGTTGAGCAACTGCGCCGTGAGACAAAGGTATCCCTCTGCATGGCTCCGATTGAGCTCTCGGACATGCTCAAGGAGAGCGTTTTCGTGCGGGGCATGCCAATCATATTTACCTCGGCAACACTCGCCACATCCAACTCATTCACCTACATACGGGAACGCCTCGGCATAGAAGATGCGGACGAACTTATGGTTGAATCGCCGTTCAACTTCAAAGAGCAGGTTCTCCTTTATCTTTCCGATGACTTGCCCGACCCATCGGTTGACTTGCAGGCGTTCACTCACAAGGCTGCTGAACGAACGATTGAGCTGTTGCGCATAACCGATGGCGCCACGTTCGTGCTCTTCACAAGTTACCCAGCAATGCGCTACACGGGGGAAAGGATAAGGGCTGCATTGCCACACCTCAACCTATTCGTTCAAGGTGAGATGCCGCGAGGGCGAATGCTTGAGAAGTTTCGTGTAACTGACCGTGCAGTTCTGCTTGGGACGAACACATTCTGGC
Organism: Armatimonadota bacterium; assembly: GCA_025062195.1. Classification (GTDB taxonomy): domain Bacteria; phylum Armatimonadota; class Fervidibacteria; order Fervidibacterales; family Thermosaccharophagaceae; genus Thermosaccharophagus. The sequence continues at coordinate 19,744 of JANXAS010000030.1, read as the reverse complement.
AGGGTGTGGATATACCAGGTGAAGCGCTTATAGCTGTCATTATTGTTAAGCTGCCCTTTGCGGTTCCAGATGACCCGATAACAGAGGCGCGGATTGAGAAACTGCGCGAGGAAGGTAAAGATGCCTTTTATAGTTATCAACTCCCACAGGCAATAATCTGGCTCAAGCAAGGCTTTGGCAGGCTTGTGAGGCGCACAGATGACTATGGCATCGTTGCAATACTTGACCCAAGAGTGATCACAAGGGGTTACGGGAAGCAATTCCTGCGCTCATTGCCAAGATGTAAAGTCACAACATCGCTTGAGGATGTGCGCTCGTTCCTTATGACCAAAGCCTTTAAAAGGGCTGCGAATGGTTTTGCTGGGGCAATCGCATCAAGCTAAGCACAGTATAGCTTTGCTGCGTTAAAAGACAGCAGCAAATTTCGTGCCCCTAAAGAGCATAACACCGGCTCAAAGTTTTAGTGCGGCATGGGTGTCTTGTCCATGAAAGCTTTCGGTGAAATGCCTTTGCCGCTGCCATTCGCATCTTGAAGGGGTTAAACTCCAGATGAGCTGTATGCTGTCTTATACCGCTTCAAGAAATTAAAGTAACATGGACGCCGTTTTAATCACGAAGCGACAAAACTCTCACCATGTGGCGTCACTATTTGTGGGCGACGAAATTTAAACGATAGCCACGGACGAGCCATGGCGCTGTAAAGCTCAGATGATACCTTAATTTGTGAAGACGGTAGAAGTTACGCAATTGAATGTATGAATGTAGCAGAAGCTGTTAAGCTGCCCGCATCGCTCATTCTCGTCGGTATCTGTCGGGCGGACTATTATCTGCACTTGCAAAGCAATACCGATCGCGTGGCTCTTGAACGATATAATATCGCCGGGGGAGTGATTCAATAGTGCGTCTATTCAGAGGAATGCTTAACAAACTTAAACAGCTGTTCAGGCGTGAGAGGATTAGTGAGGAGCTTTTTTTGGAGCTTGAGGAGACGCTTGTGCTTGCAGATGTGGGAATACATACAGCCGAGAAGCTTGTATCAAGGTTGAAGGAGGCTGTGCGCAAAGGCAATTGCAGGACTGGCGATGAAGCAATTGAGCTGCTGAAGCGCACGCTTGTTGAGTTGCTAAACGCTGGCGGAAGGAACCTAAATTTCGGGCCGATACCACCGACTGTGTGGCTCATCATCGGTGTGAACGGCACCGGCAAGACGACGACGATCGCAAAGCTCGCTTGGCGCTTGAAGCGCGAGGGGAGAAAGCCGCTGCTTGTCGCCGCTGACACATTTAGGGCTGCTGCTATTGAGCAGCTAAAATTGCTCGGCGAGAGAGTTGGCGCACCAGTTATAGCACACGCAATCGGAGCAGATGCTGCAGCGGTAGCCTACGATGGAGTTGAGGCAGCGAAGGCGCGCGGCTATGATGTCGTTTTGATTGACACTGCCGGCAGAATGCACACACGCTATAACCTGCTCCAGGAGTTGCAAAAGATATGGCGAGTTGTCGGGCGCTCACTTGGTCGTCCACCAGATGAAACACTGCTGGTCATAGATGCATCAACAGGGCAAAATGCCATAGCACAAGCTGCTACATTTTCATCAGCGATACCAGTGACTGGGATCATATTGACGAAACTCGATGGGACTGCGAAAGGTGGTGTCGTGGTCGCAATTAAAGACCAGACGCAGATCCCAATAAAGCTTGTCGGTGTTGGCGAAAGCTTGGATGCAATTGAAAATTTTGATCCCAAAGAATTCGTTGAGGGGCTATTTGAGGAAGTTACCGACAGTGGATGAGCCGCCATTAGTGCAAATTGGTGGCGGAATATAAGCCGTCCATTTTTATTGGCGCATTTTATGCCTCCTCGTAATGCTCGCTGCGGAATGCAGCGTGAGAGCACCACTCACAAGATGACTAACACCGAAACACCAATTGAGCGTAACGCGTTAAGATAGCATGTAGCTATACTTGCGATGGCATCATCCCATTAGTGAGTGATGAATATGAAGGATGGGGATAGACGAGATGATAAAACTGCCGCGAGCTTGAGAAAACACCGCTGCGCATCGGTATTGAGTGCCAATGTTCTTGTGCTCAATCACAATTACGAACCACTTAATCTAACGAGTGTCCGGCGAGCGATAGTGCTCATACTGAAAGGCAGGGCAGAGGTCGTCAAGCACAATGACAGTGTCATCCGCTATCCGAGTGGCGAGATGGCGGTGCCGAGTGTTGTCCGGTTAAGCCAATATGCTCGTCGTCCGCCGGTGCGCGTCAAGCTCAGCAAAAAGAGCATACTCGCACGAGACAATTACACATGCCAATATTGCGGATATAGTGGTCCAGGCTTAACAGTTGATCATGTGATACCGAGGGAACGTGGCGGGAATTCCGACTGGGATAATTTGGTGTGCTGCTGTGTTAAATGCAACATCAAGAAGGGCAACAGGACGCCTGAAGAAGCTAACATGCATCTCCAGAAGATGCCACGCCGCCCAGCATATATACCCCACATGGGCTATTCCAAGCTGATGATAGCGCTCAAGCAAGAGGAGTGGCGTGAGTTCCTATTGCCGTTTGTGCGCGAGCGATAACCCCAGCCATTTTCCCCGATGCAGATAAGGGTGGTGCATTCGCCGCCGGATTCTGAGGCGCAAAGGCAGATGACGCAAACTGCCATCCTATAATGCCGTCAAACTCTATAGCCCACCCATCTCAGAGGGGACTTCTGAGTTTTGTGAAAGCAACTTCGCAGCGGAAGGTGAAAACGACCGATGAGCTTGCTCATACCCAATGCCGTGCCTATGAATATCATGAGGGCAAATTTTATGGGTGCACTCACAGTATTTATGCTTGTGGCGGCTCAGCCATGCGTGCGTGCACAAGGCTCGGCACAACAATGCTCGTTAAAAGAGCCTCTAACGCTTGAGCAATGCATCGCCATCGCTATAGGGAGGCATGGAAACGCAATTTCAGCAAAGGCAAATTATGAAGCCATAAAGGCTCAGGTGAATTTAGCCAAAGCCCCTTTGATGCCGAAGTTCACAACCGAGCACACATTCTTCCGTGGACAGACGCTTGGCAGACAAGCTGGGTTTATACTCCGAAGGCTTGGTGAGACCACCGAAACAAAGCAATCGTTGCTCAGCTTCGGCATTCAGCTTGATAGCGGGTTGACGGTGACACAAATTGAGCAGGCAAGAGCATTAGCCAATGCCTCTTGGGAGGAATTTGAAACGGCGCTGGGCAATGTCGCTTTAAATGTCACAGAAGCATATTTTGAGTTGCTGCGCAGTCAGCGCATCCTCAAACTGAATGAGCAGCGTCTTGAGGCTGCTAATGAGCATATGCGGATGGTTGAGGCGCGCATCAAAGTCGGAGATGCTGCGCCTGTGGATATTTACCCGGTGCGGGTTGAATTGGCTAATGCTCGCCTCAACTTGCTGGCAGCTCAGAATGCTGTCACAGTCGCGCGCTTAAAGCTATCAAACGCTATGGGTGTTGAGGAAACGAACTTTGAAATTGAAGATGTGCCGGAGCCGCAGCTAACCACAGCTCCCTTGCAGGAGCTAATTGAGATGGCTTTAAAGGAGCATCCCGAAGTTCAGCGCTTGCGTTGGCAGCTTGAGGCTGCAAAGGCATCAGTCAAGTATGAGAGGTTGCAGAGTTTTCCCGTGCTGAACATAACGGCGGGCTATGATGTCGGCATAGGCGGTTACTCCGCCACTGAAAGGCAATGGCAAATCAACGCCAATGTTCAGTTCCCCATTTTTGATGGCGGATTAACTGCGGCGCGCATTGAGAGTGCGAAGAGCAAAATGAAAGCTACACAGGCTTCTTACGAGCAGCTGCTTAAGGATATCCGAGCAAATGTAGGGCGCTCATACCTGGATATGCTAAATGCTTGGGAAAGGATTGGAGCAAGCAAAGTTGTTGTTGACGAAGCCGAACAAAACCTCAAAGCCGCAATGGAAAAGTATCGCCTTGGGTTGGGCATTGTCCTTGAAGTGGTGGATGCACAGGTTGGATTATTTAACGCTCATGTTAGCCTGATCCAAAGCATTTATGACTATTACATTGCGAAAGCTCGTCTTGAACACGCCACTGGGGAACTCGCAAAGCGTTGCTGGAACATCCTGAGAGCTAAGAGCGCTGTAGGAGGGAATAAGAGATGAAATGGCTGGCAAGAGGACTCATAATTTTGATGCTTTTCTCAGCAATGGCAGCGTGGTGGCATGTGCGGCGCAAATCGTCGGAGCGCTCAAAAATGCCGTTGGTCGCATACGCGATCGTAGAGAGGGGTGATGTAGTTGCCTCTGTGGTCGGGACTGGAGTTATTGAACCGCTCACAGTCGTTGAGGTGAAATCAAAGGCAGCCGGAAAGGTGCTAAAGATGCCGATTGATGTTGGCGACTTCGTCCGGAAGGGGGACTTAATAGCGCTGATTGATAGGGATCAAGTTGGTGCGGAACTACGCCAAGCAACTGCAGAAGTAGATGCTGCTACAGCACGCCTTCAGCAGGCGCAGACTGAATATCAGCTCACGGCTGAGACAATTGATGCGCAGATTGAACAGGTCAGGCGACAATGGGAGGCAGCATACGCACGCTTACGCCAAGCACAAAAGGAAGTGGAATTGCTCAGCGCACAATATAAGGCGCAACTGAAAGATGCTGAGCATGCCCTTGCTGCAGCGATATCACAACTCAAACAGGCTCAGGAGAAAGCCGAAGCTCAGCCGCGCCTTTCACGCTCATCCATACAACAGGCAGAGGCAGCGCGCAACGCAGCTATTGAGCGTCTTCGCCAGCTGGAGAGCGCTATTCATCCCTTGGAGAGGGCGGAAGCCGAAGCCGCACTTAGACAGGCGGAGGCAACTCTGGCAGCTGCGGAGCAAGCGGCAAAAGTCCGCTCTGAGGAGCTGCGCAGGTTAGTGGAAGGTGTTCATCCGCAGGCGCTCGCGCAAGCACAAGCGAGTTATGAGCAGGCGCTGACAAAACTTAATCAGGCTGAGCGCAACTTGAAGCGCGTGCAGGAGTTGCACGAGAAGGGGTTTGTCTCAAAGCGCCAACTTGAGGATGCTCAAGTTGAATACGAGACTGCAAAGGCTGCGTTTGAGAGCGCAAAGACACAACTTGAAACGATCAAACAGCAACAGGCAGCAGAACTGGCTGCCGCTAAAGCACAGCATGCTGAAGCACAGGCTAAAGTCAACGAGGCTAAAGCGCACCTTGCAAGCGCAAAGAAACGCCTTGAGACATTAACTACGCGACAGGAGACCGAACTCAGGGATGCGCAAGCTAAGCTTTGCGAAGCCGAAGCGACGCTTGAGGCAGCAAAAGCTAATGAGGCACAAGTGAGAATTGCTCAAAGCGAGCTTGAAGCTGCAAGGGCTGCTGTTAAGCGTGCTGAAGCACAACTTGAGTCGGTCAAGGCACAAGAGGCACAAATAAAAGTCAAACAGCTTGAAGTGGAGGCTGCAACGGCAGCGCTGCAAGAAGCGCATGCTAAGCTTAGGGCTGCGGAAAAAAGCAGGTTACAAGTCAAGCTCCGGCAAGCGGATTTGAAATCGGCACAGGCACAGCTTGAAAGGGCGCTGGCATCGCTTGATAACGCACGAACTCGTTATAACGATGCTGTTGTCGTAGCCCCAAGAGATGGCATCGTGCTTGAGAAGTTGGTTGAAGAGGGAACTGTCATAAGTTCGGCAGCATCAGCATTCGGTGGCGGAACAACCATCGTTAAGCTGGGTGACATGAGCGAGGTTTATGTGGATACTCAGGTTGATGAGACAGATATCATCAGCGTTCATGTTGGGCAGGATGTGCTCGTCATTGTTGATGCCATACCGGGAAAGCACTTCAATGGCAAGGTTGTGCGTATAGACCCAAGAACAACTGAGGAGCAAGGCGTGGTATATGTGCATGTGCGTGTTAAATTGCTTGAGTCTGATAATCGTCTAAAGCCGGGCATGACTACAAGCTGCGAGTTCATCAGGGCATGGAAGGAGAATGTCTTGAGGGTGCCAAGTGAGGCTGTAAAGGATTTTGACGGGGCAACTTTCGTTGATGTCCTGGTGAGGGAGAAGCCAAAGAGCCTCCGCAATCCAATTGCGGTTGAGCAGCGAAAATCTGCGCCAAGAGAGGGTGTGCCAACTGTCTCGTGGCGTTCCGGTATGGCACCGCAGTTCATGCCGCGCAGTGAGCCAAGACAGGCGCGCGCTTTCATTGACGGTCGCGAGGGCATCTTCTGGGTTATTAGCAAGCGGGTGCGCGTCGGTCTTAGAGGAAACGAGTATACCGAAATCGTTAACGGGTTGCGCGAAGGGGAACTTGTAGTGACCTCATACACCGAGCCTCATGTAATGCGCCAACAGCCAGTCGGACCGCTTGGCAGACCAAGATTGCAGCGCCGCCAACCGAAATGAGGGGGCGAAAAATGAGGGAGCGAAAGACGATGGGAACTTGTCAGTCCCAAGAGTTAAAGCGGGGATGATGATTTGATGAGCAATACCCGAAGGCTTGTTAATGCGGTTGATATACACAAGGTATACCGTCTCGGGAAAGTGGAGGTGCACGCGCTTCGTGGCGTCACACTGCAGATTGACGAGGGTGAGTTTGTGGCGATCATGGGACCGTCGGGGTCTGGAAAATCAACTTTCATGAATCTGCTTGGTTGCCTTGACCGCCCCACAAAAGGAATCTACCAGTTTGACGGAATGGATGTCAGCAAACTTGATGATGATCAGCTGGCGGAGTTGCGCAGCCGAAAGATCGGCTTTGTTTTTCAGTCGTTCAATCTGCTGCCGCGTTTGACAGCGCTGCAAAATGTTGAGCTGCCAATGATTTATGCTGGAGTTGATACCAGAAAGAGGCGCCAGAGCGCTGTGCGACTGCTTGAGTGGGTGGGGCTTGCTGACAGGATTAACCATCGTCCTTCAGAATTATCCGGGGGCGAGCAGCAGCGAGTCGCCATTGCTCGTGCGATTGCAAATTCTCCAAAGCTGCTGCTTGCCGATGAGCCAACGGGCAATCTGGACAGCCGTTCTGGCGAAGAAATTCTAAGAGTGTTTAGGCGCCTGAATGAAGATGGGATGACGATTGTGCTTGTCACACATGACCAAAATGTGGCTCGTTGGGCAAAACGAATCGTAATGTTTCAAGATGGACAACTCGTGGACGATAAGATGTTGGAAGAATTTGATGGCGCCTATGCGAGGTGAGCCTGGCGATGTTGATATGGGAGTGCATGAAGATCGCCATTGACTCACTCATAGCGAATAAAGTTCGTTCGGCACTTACTGTGTTGGGCGTGCTTATAGGGGTTGCAGCAGTCATCGCAATGGTTGCTATAGCAAAGGGCGCTGAAAAGGAACAGCTTGAGCTCGTTAATGCCTTTGGCTCAAACACATTAATGGTCTTCGCCGGGCAGGCAAGAAGAGGCATCGTCGCAACTGGCACGGCACAGCGCAACTTAACGCTGGATGATGTTGAAGCAATATTGCGCAAGTGTTCAATGGTGGTTCGTGTCTCCCCTGAGGTGCGCCGGGCAATGCCAGTCAGGTATGGCAATAGGAACACATTCACCACTGTTGTCGGAGTCACACCGGATTACCTTACAGTCGCAAATTGGAGCGTTGATAGCGGCAGGTTCATAACTGAAGCCGACTTAAACGGCATGAGGAAAGTTTGCGTGCTCGGAAAGACCGTTATAGCGAACCTCTTCGGTGAAGAACCACCGCTTGGGAAGATGATACGGATACAGGGCGTCCAGTTTGAGGTCGTAGGGACACTTACGGAGAAGGGCGCATTACGGTTCATGGATTTTGACGACCAGATACTAATCCCAATAACGACGGCTATGAGGCGTCTGTTTGGGATAGATTATGTGACAGCCATAGGTGTGCAAGCACCGTCAATGGAGCTACTGCCGCTTGCCCAACAGCAAGTTACCGAGTTGCTGCGCAAAAGACATCGCATCAACCAAGATAGCCAAGATGATTTTACAGTGCGCAGCCAAAGCGAGTTCATGCAGATGGCACAGTCAACGAGCCAGATGTTTCTTATATTGCTTGCATCAATTGCGAGCGTTTCGCTTCTTGTTGGCGGCATTGGAATAATGAACATCATGCTTGTGAGTGTTGCCGAGCGCACGAGAGAGATAGGAATAAGAAAGGCGGTCGGTGCAAGGCGCCGTGACATACTGTTGCAGTTCTTGGTTGAGGCAGTTGTTTTAACCGTCATAGGTGGTGCCATTGGGATACTTTTCGGTGTTGGCACCGCGAAGGCGATCGGGAAAGCAGCCGGTTGGACAGTGGTGATACCTCCTTATTCAATCGCCCTCGCCTTCTTCTTTGCAATTTCCGTTGGTCTATTCTTTGGCATCTATCCGGCGTATAAAGCAGCCTCTCTTGATCCAATTGAAGCTTTAAGGCACGAGTGAAGCACCTCACAGTTCGTAAGCAAGCGATGCTGTTGCAACTTAATTCTTTCGCGCAACTACGCTTTGCGGTGATGTTACAAAGCCCCCTGCAGCCAATCAGCCGAGCCTCTCCAAATAATGATAAAGCTTATCGGCATATTGCTTGAGTATGAAGTCTGGTTCCCAAGGTGAGTTTATGAACTCTCCGGAAAGGTGTCCATCAAAATCAATTTCGTGCAGTTTGCGAATGACGAACTCGTGCGATATCTCTCCCTCACCGAGCAGGCATAATTCCCAACCGCTATCTGTGCGGCGCACATCGTGTATATGACAATGTCTAACGAAGTTGCGCACATTCTCAAAAGCTTCGTCAAGCGTCTCGCCATGAGTGTATGGATGTTGCACATCCCAAAGTATGCGGACATTCGGGTGTGAGGCGAGCCTGACGACTTCAACCGCATCCTTTGACCTGCTGAATGCGTCATGCGTTTCAAGCAGGACATACACACTCATCGGTTGTGCAAACTCACCAAGCTCACGCAATGCATCAGCGATATAACGTTTGGCATCTTCCATTGAGACGCCATCGGGTATTGCACCGCCAAACACCCGCACATTCGTGCAGCCGAGCTTCGCTGCAAGCTCAATGTGCTTCTTTGAGCGCTCAACCATCTCCCTTCGCTTTGAAGCGTCAGCGTGCGAGAAGGAACAGGAAGTAGCGATGGCGCTCACTTCAATGCCATTGCTCTCAAACAGCCCCTTTGCAAGCTTAATAGTTGCATCATCGCTCTCTGGCTCAATACCATGAGCATGTCCAACTTCGGTGCGCAGCTCAACCCCATGATACCTGTATTTGTTTGCAGCCTCAATGATCCTGCTAAGATCCCAATGCGGGCACACCCATGTCATGAAGCTAAATTTGATCGCCATTAAACTCACCCCCAACTATGCCTGCTGCACTTCCTCGCGGAAGAATCCGCAGCGCGAGCACCAAACACCGCGAATGATTCACCGGGTGGAAGAAACTTCAGTCCCGAATAACGCCTCACAAGCGGACAGCGCCGAAGAATCTACGGCTCATTTTAATGCATTGTGGCATAAGAGTCAGTCTGTGATGGCATACTTCAAACTGGCTTAGCGTTCAATTAGCGCAATCACCATTTAGCGTCGGCTGCATCAACTTTAAGTGGTTGTGAAAAAAATGTAAGTGGTGTGAGGTAAGGGGCGAATGATGGTCAACCCAGTTCTTGAGTGTATTTCACGCGCCCATCCCATCACCACTTACGACTCTGTCCATCGCTTGCTTGCGAGCTTTTCCCCACAAAAGCGATACAACGGGGGCTGCCAAATTCAAAGTTAAGGAGGCGAGCACAATATGGGCAAAAGGATACGCATCACTGCCGGCAGCATCAGCGTTGAAGCCGAGTTGAACGATACCGAGACGGCAAGGAAGATCTGGGACGCTCTACCCATAACCGGTGTGGCTAATAGATGGGGAGACGAGATTTACTTTCGCATACCCGTTCGTTGCGAGGAGGAGAACCCAAGGGAAGTTGTGGATGTTGGTGACCTTGGCTATTGGCGGCCTGGGAGCGCTTTTTGCATTTTCTTCGGACCGACACCGGCAAGCAGGGGAAATGAAATACGCCCAGCAAGCCCGGTAAATGTATTCGGTAAAGTTATTGGTGATGCGACCGTGCTTAGAGATGTAAAAGATGGTGACGAAGTCAAGATTGAACCCATCGCATGATCATCTGAGCATTAATGCCGAAGTTACCGGCGGTAATCTGGAGGCTATGTTGAACGCAGTCAGCCGAGCGAATTGGTCAGATGTTTCACCTGAAATGGGAATGGTGTGAGGTGAATGCTGATTGAACCGGTCACGCACAGCGAGGGCGTTATCCTGTGCAATTAACATCATCCCGTTTGCGACGCAAATTGACAGATACTTTCTTCGTGAGATGATAACCCCGTTCGTTTCCGGGCTGCTCATATTCATCGTCATACTGACAGGGCATATGCTCTATTGGGCGCTTGATAAGATTATCAACCAAAATGTTCCGGCAAAAGATTTGCTCCTCATGATGGTATACAGGCTGCCATCAGTATCTGTCCTCTCACTCCCAATTGCGATGATCATCGCCACATCAATAACGCTAACAAGGCTCGGGCGAGAGGGTGAATTGATGGCATTCAAGCTCAGCGGCATAAGTGGAATCAGGTTAGCGTATCCATTCTTAGTGGTATCGCTGCTTGTTAGCTTTGTTGACCTGTGGATAAACGAACGCTTAGTGCCAGAGGCAAACCACCGTGCCGAGAATATACTTCGCAAGCTGATGCTCACCTACACTATTCCGCTGATTGAGGAGAACCGTTTCCTCAAGCTGTCAAACAAATACTTTGCGTATGTGAGGCGTGTTGAACCTGAGGCAAAGATGCTCTTCGGGGTGATGATTTACGAGCTTGAACCAACCTTGGGTTCATTTCCGAGAGTATACATTGCAAAGAGCGCAACGCACGAGAATGGCTGTTGGTGGTTTCACGATGTTGTCATCCATCAGTATGATGAACAAGGCAGGCAAGTAGCTGAGATGCTTACCGAACGAGTAACATTGAACATTGAGGAGAGTATTGAGGCATTCATCACGGCATCAAAGACGCCACTTGAAATGTCCTCTCAGGAATTGAAGAAGCAAATTGAAATGCTTGACCGAAGCGGTATAGACGCACACACGATGAAAATTGATTACCACTTCAAATTCTCGCTTCCGGCGGCAAGCTTCATCATGGCGCTGTGGGCAGCACCGCTCAGTATGAGGTTTTCACGCAGCGGGACTTACGCCGGAATGCTAATCGCCATACTTGCCATTTTCCTCTATCAGGGTTTCATGGGGTGGTCAAGAGCCATTGGCATCAAGTATCACCTATCGCCATTTCTATCGGCTTGGTCTCAAAACATCTTCTTTGGTTTGATGGGGCTTATAATGCTCATCAAGGAGCGATAGAGCATGAGCCGTATTCTGGCAGATGAAATTGAAGAATGCAAGTTGCGCAGATCAATGACTTTCATTATGGGAACTCACAATGGTCACCGAGCACGAAGCACAACGCAGCTGCCTATGAGGGTTCTCATTGCTCTTTTTGCGTTGTGCTTCAACAGCCACAATGTCACCGGTGAAAAGGCTCACGATGAATTTCTCCGGGCACCTACAGTTGAACGGGAGTTGGTGCAGCGTGAAGAGCGTGATTTAGTTAGTGGTGGTGAAGTGAAAGGCGAGGCTGGGAACGGAGAAAATGTTGTGGAGGTGATCAACCAAAATGCCGAGTTGGTAATTAAGCGCCATAAGGACGAGTGGGACATTCAATCAAAGGGCGGCGATGTGGAAATAAGGGTGCGCGACTTAACGGCATACGCAAGCAGGGTGAGATATAGACAAAATGAGGGCGTTGTGAGCTTGCTTCCGCCGGTTGAAGGGACCGCGACGAACCTCAGTTTCTCTGTCGGTGAGTTAAGTTATCGCATCAGGGAGAGACGCTGGGAGTTGCGCGGCGGTCGCATGAGAATAGAGCCAGCTTTCTTTCCGCGAGGGGTTAGCGAGCCAGTTCACCTTAAAGCAGCTTACGGTGAGGGACATGAAAATGTAGCGCTGCTCAAATCGGCTCTCTTCTCATCCTGCGATAAGGAATCACCACATTGGAGCTTGAGGGCTGATTCGGTGAGCATAATCGCTGATGATAAAGTCATTGCGAAGCGTGTTGGTATATACCTCGGCGAGAGAAGACTTATAACTCTGCCGACATTAACTGTCTCAATAAAGCCTCGCCCAAGACGCACAACACTCATGCCCGATGTTGGGCGAAATGAGATTGAGGGTTGGTTCTTCAAATATGCTCACACATACATGGCAGATGAGCGTTTTACCGGGGTTGGGCGGTTTGAGTGGGCTGAGAAACGCGGCATCGGGCTTGGCATTGAGCAGGACTACAATTTGAAAGCCGCCATCGGCGCCCTATCGCTTTACTGGCTGCGTGATAGATATCGTGGCACCGAACTCAACTGGAGTTTTAGGCACTCACATCGTTTCTCACGATCGCTCACCGCCAACCTGCAATATGAGGTGCGCTCAAACAGTGCATATTTTGTTGGGCGAATGCGAACAAGCTTGCTTGGGGCATCCGTTCGTTGGGGGACAAAGAGCATGCACACCATGTTTGACATGCGCCGATCAAGCTACTCCGGTTATGGCGAGACGAAGGATACTTACTTTTCGCTGCGCCACTCATGGCAAAGGGAAAGATGGAGCACTAACTTTGTGAGCACATACCGCCGCTTTGAAAGGGGCTACTTCGGTTTTGGTGGCGGCATGGCGCCGGATGAGGAGTTGCAACACAAGTTTGAACTCAGGCACGATGGTGCTGCTGTCAATTGGATGCTCGCATACGAGCAGCGCATTGATTTGGATAAGGCAAGGAACACAGCGGATGCATACTTCGGTTTGGAGAGGCTACCTGAAATAACCGTAAACTTCGGATTGCAAAGGCACGGGGCAACACGCCGTGGCAATATTCCGCTCACCTTCTCGCTTGCCCTCGGCAGGTTTGTTGAGCACCCGCAGGATACTAAGCGTGTTCGTCTTGCGCTGGCATCACGGCTAAGCCAATACCAGCTTAAGCTATCGCGCCAATTTAACCTTGCGGCGATGGGGCAATTTGAACAGTGCTTTTACGACGATGCTACTGCCCAATACACATACGGCATGTTCGCCCAACTTGAATGGGCATTTGGGCGGCGCAGCAGGATGTTGCTTGGCTACAATTTGCAAAAGCAGCATGGCTACACACCATTTAGGTTTGATGTGCGCCCACCATATGAATCGGCAGACCTGCAACTCTTCATTGAGCCATCAGAGCGCTTTCAAGCTGCGCTCACGACGGGATTGGATATTCAAAACAACATCTTTAGGGATATCACGATAAGCACACAATGGCGCATGCTCAACGGTTTCTGGTGGGCTGCATCAACCGGATACGATGTTGAGCGCGGTCAAATGAGGGACATTATCCTGTGGGCATCAGTTGCACTTCCGGGGAGGTTGCTCTCAAAGGGGCGATCAAACGGCTATGCACCTTATGCTTCATCCTACTATGGCTATGGTGCCTCCTACATTTCGGCGTATTCGGCATACTCGCGGCAGCCATGGAGAGAGGAAGAGTTACCACCTTGGGGGGTGCGCGTCAACTTGAGCACGCGTTACAGCACGATAGAACGCAAGTTTGCGCTCCTTCGCTCATTCATTGATTGGCGGATTGGCAAGGCATGGAGGCTGCAACTGCTCTCAAGCTACAATGGCATTATGAGGCGCATGGATTATGTCCAAGCAAGACTGACGAGGGATTTGCACTGCTATGAGCTTGCTTTGACCTACAACTCTCTAACAAGGGAATGGCGACTTGAGTTCAACATTAAGGCATTTCCTGAGTTCAGGCAATTCTTTGGGGCAAGCGACCGCTCACAGCTCCTTGATACGAGTGTTGGACAGATTCTTTGAGCCTTAATGGGTGGTAAAATGTTAGTGACACATGCGGCAAAATGAGCAATAAGCGTGTGTCTGCAATTAAAGCCAGCACATATGCAACAGAGGCTTTATAAGCGGCGTCTAAGTTTGTGACGCTGTATAGTTCATAAGGGCAAACAAAGCTGCGGGTGGTAAAAATGGGGCAACGGCAAAGGAATGGAGGCAGGCTGGCAACAATTGTTGGCAGGCTCGGTCTGACAAGGGGCAGGCTTTCTACCGTATCAATTCCGGAGCACGAGCGCGAACTCCTTAGGAGATGCAAGGCTGGAGATGAAGACGCATGGCGTGAGTTCATAGACACTTATAAGCATATGGTCTACAGTTTCGCATACGACTTGCTTCGCAATCCCGAGGATGCTGAAGATGTTGCGCAGGAGGTCTTCATCAACGCCTTTAGAGCGATTGGGAGCTTTCGTGGTGATTCTCGCATCTCAACATGGCTTTACAGAGTGACCAAAAATGCCTGCCTGAACTTTATACGGCAACGAGATAAGGCTGTTTGGGAATCGCTTGATGATCAAGAGGGCAACTGGGAAGAGTTGCTTGACAGAGATGATGATATGCCAACGCCCGAAGAGCTTGTGCTGCACGAAGAGCTGCGAGAGATCGTCCGAAGGAAAATTGACGAACTGCCACACATCTACCGAACAGCCATCATAATGTGCGATATACGACAACTCAACTACGAGGAGGCTGCTCGCATCCTCAACATACCTGTTGGGACTTTAAAGTCTCAAGTCTTTCGTGCACGCCGTATGCTTAAGGAAAAGCTGAAGAGCTATTGGCTCAGCAAGCATCCAATGGATGGGAACGAAGATTGAGTTTTTACAGGATGAGGGAAAACCGAACATGCGCTCAAAAGAGCACTGCCGAAAATATCGCGAGCTTATTCCGCTGCTCATAGATGGAGAATTGGATGAGGCAACCGCAGCGAGGGTCGAACATCATCTTAACCGCTGCAGAGGTTGTATGAATGAGTTCAAGTGGCATAAGTGGCTATGTCTCGTTTTGCGTTCAATGCCATACACGCCAGCACCCCCTGACTTCACCGAAAGGACACTTGAACGCATTAGGCAACTTCAAGCCCAAAAGAGTGCACCCTCCCGCATATGGGCACTTGTTCGCAGCCCGTTGCTTCAGTTTGCTCATATACCGGCATATGCATTCATCTTGCTCATTGCCCTCTTTGCCGCTTGGACAGTCACACGAACTTTGATGCCGAGCAATACAAGCGACCTTCACAGTGCCGTGACCATCGGGATGACAAATTCAACGCCGTCACATGTTGGGAAGCTTTCCGCCAGTCAGCCGCGAAGTCCGAGTGGCATTCAACACGCTGCTG
Source organism: Armatimonadota bacterium (assembly GCA_025062195.1). Taxonomy (GTDB): domain Bacteria; phylum Armatimonadota; class Fervidibacteria; order Fervidibacterales; family Thermosaccharophagaceae; genus Thermosaccharophagus. The sequence continues at coordinate 4,409 of JANXAS010000030.1, read as the reverse complement.
TTGCAGGGGAAACCTTAACCGCTACGACCAACCGGAGCACCATTAGTAGGGCGGCACATACAACTCATCGCAGGGTTGCAAAGCTTTTTGATAACGCAGCTACCTATCCAAATCTGAAGCCAATGTCTTCAGGGGGCACCATCGGCATTGTGCGCACAGATGTGCGCGCAGGTGATAATGCTTCCGAAGGATTGTCCAACCTTGCTCATCTGAGGGTGTCACTCACCCCTATCAAAGCCGAACCTCAAAGCACAATGCCAGCTGGCATTGCTTACGATTCTGGAGGGGGAATTTCAAACCCGCTTCTGACCGAGATTAAGCAAATGATGAGCATGAGGAAGTTATCACAAGCGGTGGAGCGCCTGTCGGAATTGGTTCAGGATGCCGCGGCGGGCGAACCGATGCGGTATCGTGCGCTTTGCCTTTTGAAAGCATGCTATGAGATGATGGGTGAGTGGGTGCTTGCGAAGTCGGTGGCGGAGCAAATCGTATCCGAGTTGAAAGCGTCCAACGATGCGAACCTTATCACATTGATTGCGCAAGCATGCGAGTCGGATGGGGATAGTCAATTTGCCAGCGAGCTTTATTCAACGGTTGCGGAGCATGCAGCTTACCCGACATCGCTCCGCGCATACGCACAGACCCGTCTTGCATCTTTGCGCTCCGGCGCATCCGGATGGTTAACCAAAGTTGCGCCATTCGTTAATGAGAACGCTGCAATGCAAACTGCACCCGCCGCTGTGGAGAGGCAATCCACACCCCTCATAGCTCCTCAGGGGGCTTCACCGAGTGATTCGGGTGAGCGCCAAGTCAACGGCGATACAAATCTTCTTGAAGACCTCTTCAAACTCGCCGAGGCTATATAACCTCGCCTCTGTTTGGTGCGCCAAACTCGCGCTACGCTATAGTTAGTGACTCTATGGAGTGGCTGATGATCTCGTCAGGGCAGACCCTTAGGCTATAGGTGGGCATTGATATTGCAGAGCCATTAAGCGCCCGAGTGTTGAGCAAATTGCAAAACAGTTGGAGGTGAAAGGAAGGTGACAAAGCCGATATTCTCCGATGTTGGTGAGCGCGAGATAACAAGGGCTATACTTGAGCAGTTTGCGAGTCAACTTAGCGCCTATGTTGAATCCGATGTGATAGTGGTTGGCGGCGGACCGGCTGGTCTTATGGCTGCAAGGCAGCTTGCAAGCAGTGGCATAAAGGTGCTGCTGATTGAGCGCAACAATTATCTTGGCGGCGGCTTTTGGATTGGCGGCTACTTGATGAACAAGGTGACATTCCGTGCACCAGCCAACGAGGTTTTGGATGAGCTTGGCATCCCATACATTGAGCATTCACCCGGATTGTTCGTCACCGATGGTCCACATGCATGCTCAAAGCTTATCGCAGCAGCATGCGATGCCGGCGTTAAGTTCCTGCAGATGACTGTTTTTGAAGATGCTGTCATACGGGATGAACGCATTGCTGGGGCTGTTATAAATTGGACTCCGGTGACGGCTCTCCCAAGGGAGATAACATGCGTTGACCCTGTGGCGATTGAATCAAGGTTTGTGGTTGATGCCACTGGGCATGATGCTGCGGTTTGCCGAAGACTTGAGGAGAGGGGCTTAATAAAGCTTCGTGGTTATGGAGCTATGTGGGTTGAACGAAGTGAGGACTTGGTTGTTGAGCACACAGGGGAAGTCTACCCGGGACTGATTGTCTGCGGCATGGCAGTTACCACAGTTTATGGGCTGCCGAGGATGGGTCCGACATTTGGGGCGATGCTTCTCTCCGGAAAGCGCGCTGCCGATATTATTTTGGGACAAATACATGTTGAGGAAGCCGTAAGTGAACGCCATTCTAAACTGAGTTCGCAAGGCGAAAGTGAATGAATGGTTGTGGGAGCAAAGCAATATGCAATTGCGTATTCATCACCTACCGCGCTACCTGAAACTCTACCTTGATGCATCCGGCACAGCACTTGATGGTGATGAGCTTGCCGGTTACATCACCTCGCTGCTCCCATCGCTCCCTGTAGAAGTGCGTGACGAACCTGCAAGGCATTTCTTAAGCACTGATGAAGCCCTCTATAGATTCGCATCATCAATAGCAGCTGCAAGGGTTTTTCGCTTGGATGCCGATGAGGTCATTACGGAGCCTTTTAAAGCCGAAATTGATTACGAATACAGGCGCATAGCGTATGACATGCCAAATATGTTCGGTGCTTTCTACAGCGCCCATCATATGCAAAGTGCCTATTGGGAGTTGATCCCAAGGGAAGAGCGCAGTTTAAGCCATGTGCATGTAGTCGTGACGAAATTGCTCATCGGCACATTTGAGGTGCTCTCAAGAAGATGGCACGCACGCACAATTACCCTCGGCTTTCCAAACATTATTTCGCTTCGCGGGTTGATTGAAGCACCAGCAAAGCCAAGGGAATTTTACATCCTCAAGCAAGCAGCGAGCGTCGTCGGCGGCGAAGTGCCAACTGAAATGGTCATATATGAACTTCGCAAACATGCCCTTATCGGTTTGGACGATGAGCGCTTAACGGATGTGACAAAAGGATACCTGCTGCAAGCCATAGTATACCATGCAACTCTAAACCCATTCTGCGAGGATGATTCGTGCAGGCTCTACAATGCACATTGGCAGCAGGAAATGCTCAAAGCGCAGCTTGATGGCGATTACGAGTTGTGTGAGGCTCACCGGCAGCTCTTAAACGCTATTGAGGAGAGGCTTCGCCGCGAGGCGGGCTCGTGACTCTTACACCGCCGTTCAACTGGTAAAACCTATTGGTGGTATCTTGGGGAGAGCAATAGTTGCTTCACTGCGCACCTTGAGTTTGTAATCCTCGTCCAAGTTCAGGCGAGCTATTTCACGCTGCAGTATTTTTAGCAACAATGCTAACAACTCATGCGCATTGAATATCTCAAGAAGCATCTGTTTCTCCAGCGGCGGGATGTGTAACATTGCAGCTGCAGCGAAGGCTAAATCAATTGGGCTCGTTGGGAGGGCAAATTCACGCTGCCCAAAGGTTTGCGGCTCGTAGACAAGCTCAACATACCGTTGGAATGTGGCAGCAACACGGTTTGATAACGACAACATACCACTGTGCAGCGTTATAAATCCCGATGGGAACTGCACCCTCGCCATGATGTATGGTTCTTCACGCACTATCTCAATGAGGCGGAAGCGCCTATACCCTCGCGTGAGCACCGAAAGTATGCCATCAGGCGAACGCTCAACATGTATAATGCCTGCAGCGGTCCCAGCAGCTTTTCTCTCAGCAAGCTTTCGGAGACCATCTGGAGATACAAGCACAGCACCGAATGGTATACGCCTTGTAAGGCAACTTATCACCATAAACTCGTTGTGCTCACCTTTCACCTCAATCGTCATCCTCGCATGCGGAAACAGCACATTGTTGATCTCAAGCAGTGGTAGCTCTGTCTCAAATTGGGACATTAAACTCACCTCATCCGAGATGTGCTAAAAACACAACACTGCCGAAAAGGAAATGATGCCGATCCTGAAACCGCCACAGATAACGGCGTTCATCACGACCAGATGGTGCTGATATAGCTGCGGCTCATTTTGCCCATTGCATTAAGTGGATCGGCATTCAAGCGCCTTCAAAAATGTTAACACACTCAGCGGTTGCTATTAGCCGCAGTGAAAGCATCGCAAGCAATGTAAAGGGCGAGAAGGACGGCGACTCATCCAATTTCATCGGGCGCATTTCGTATGCCCCTACCGTTTACAAACTGCTCGCAACTGCATGCATAATGCATGTGATTAATGTTCAGCGCAAAGCCATCGGAAGAGGAGTGGAGAAAAACATGCCATCATGTCCAAGATGCAGTGCTGAGAATGCCGAGCACATGATCACATGTTGGCGTTGCGCATATCCAATTTACCCGCCTCAAGTCTCGGATGAAGTAGCGCGGAAGAGGCGCGCAGCTGAAGAGACCGAAGGGATGAAGATGCTCCCTTCAGGGACTGTCACAACAGCTGTTGCCGAAGAGGCACCACCGGAAACGAGAGTTATAAGTGGGGAAACGGGGGCGTCCCAACCTACAGTGCGTGAAGTTGAAATGAAAGAGACGCTTGCAGAAACTGTGGGTGAGCCATCAACTCGGGAAGCTGTTGCGGCTGTGGAGTTACAGATTGAGCAGATGCCGCCAGCGAAGAGAGAACAGCGTGAAGAAAAGGTTGCTCCACCGGCTGAAGTTGCCCCCTCACCTAAAGTGATGAGGAGGGTTCCAACCCCTGCTCCACCTACGATGCAAAAACGGGCATTTCAGCGCTTCATCCCATTTGTCATTGCAGGTGTTGTTGTGGCCGTTATAGCCACAGGTGTTGTGTTCTTGCTCCCGAGATTCCTTCAAAGCCCACAAAAGGTGGTCACTGAATTTCTG